>CBFCWZ010000218.1:0-6396 GCA_965601935.1 uncultured Ilumatobacteraceae bacterium | reverse complement strand
CCTCGAGTTCTGCGAGGACTGGATGCTCGCCGACGAGGTCACCCACGTGAAGATGGGCTCCGACTGGCTGCGCAAGGTCACCGAGAAAGACCCCGACCGCCGCGCCAAGGCGCTCGAGTTCCAGCAAGTGGTCGACAAGCTCTTCAGCTTCGGCGGCGCCCGCGGCGACACCGAGGAGAGCCCGATCCAGTTGGCCCGCCGGTTCCGTGAGCTGGCCGGCTTCGCCGACCACGAGGTCGACGACATCGCCCGGATGGACCACGACGCCCTCGAAGAGCGCAAGGCCGCCATCGCCCTCGCCCAAGAGGCGGCGGGCGCGCAACCAGCCGCCGCCGGATGAGCGACACGGCAACCGAGGCGCCGGCCTTCCACGAGGCCGGCCGGGTGAGGGTCTCTCCCGCAGAGTTCCGCCTCATCAAGTACGACGCCGGGGCGATCGCCGCGGTCACCACGGAGATGGCCGAACTCTTGGGCGTGCCCAACCCCATCAGGGTGCTCGTCGACGAGACCACACCGCTGGCCAAGATGTCGGCCGAGGTGGGCGAGTCGTCCGACGACGAGATCACCATCCGCGTCGAGAGCGGAGCACTCGAGAACACCCAGCGGTTCACCCATTTCGGTGAGCGTGCCGCCAGGGAGTCCATCGGCCGGATGCTGTTGCGGGCCCGCGACCGGATGCGGCCCGACTTCGCCGAGACCCCAGGCGACCTCGACCTCGACAACGCCCAGAACGCGGCGTGGGACGCCTACTGCGCAGGGCGGCTCGCCCAGGCCGACGTGGAGGTCAACCAGCAACGCTTTCGGTACAACTACCGCAACCGCTTCGACTTCTCCGATGCCGCCGATGCCCGGTTCGACCAGATCTGGGTCAGCAACGACCTCGGCTGGGACGAACTGACCGCGGCACCGTGACGCTGGAGCGACGCCGGGTCGCCACCAACGGGGTCGAGCTCGACGTACTCCTCGCCGGCCCAGCCGACGGCGATGCGATCGTCCTCGCCCACGGCTTCCCCGAGTCGTCGTACTCGTGGCGCCACCAGATCGAACCTCTCGCCGACGCCGGCTACCGGGTGATCGCGCCCGACCAACGCGGCTACGGCCGGTCGTCGGCACCACGTGACGTGGCCGCCTACCGCAGTGACCATCTGGCAGCCGACCTCGTCGGCCTGCTCGACGACCAGGGCGCAGAGTCGGCGATCTTCGCCGGCCACGACTGGGGCTCGCTGCTGGTGTGGGATCTCGCCCGGCTGCATCCCGACCGGGTCCGTGCGGTGATCAACGCGAGCGTGCCGTTCACACCGTGGCCGTCATGCCCGACCGATCTGATGCGGGCCCAGTGGGGCGACCGCTTCTTCTACATCCTCTACTTCCAACAGCCCGACGTTCCCGAGGCCGACCTCGAGAACACGGTTCGCGAGACGCTGCACGGGATGTACTGGGCGGGGTCGGCGGAAGGCTTTGGGCCGTTACCCGACGAACTCCCTCCGATGGAGGGAACACGCTTCGTCGAATCGATGCTGCGCGGGCAACCGATGCCGACCGACCTTCCCGCATGGCTCACCGCCGACGAGTTCGAGGTGTACGTCGACCAGTTCGAGGCCAGCGGCTTCTTCGGCCCGATCAGCTGGTACCGCAACATCGACGCCGACTGTGAGTTGGTGAGAGACCTCCCACCGCCTTCGATGCCGTGCGCGTTCATCGGCGGGACGAAGGATCTCGTGATCGCCAACCGCCCCGAGTACGTCGAGATGATGGAGCACCTGCTGCCCGACTACCGCGGCACGGTGATGATCGACGATGCCGGCCACTGGACCCAGCAGGAAAAGCCCGCCGCGTTCAACGCCGCCCTCTTCGACCTCCTCACCCGCGTCTAACGGTGTCAGACACCTGTTGCAGCTTGCCGTTGCAGGTGTGGCGAGGCTGCTAGGTCGCGTCTGGTTCGTGACCGGCGCGGAGGGCTCTCGCTCTCGCGAGCGACATGACCCACGGGCGCTTCCAGCCGACCCCGTCGACCATGCCCTTCGGGCGCCAGTGGTCGTCGCGGCTGTAGGCCCACCACTCGTAGGGGTTCATGTAGTAGCCGACGGTCTCGACGGTCTTGCCGAGGGGGTCCCTCCGGCCACGCGCCAACCAGACCACGACACCCGCACCGCTGCCGAACAAGAACCAGCCGCCGAACAGGACCGGGTAGAAGATCCCGAACCAGCGGCCCTGCCACACGTGGACGTTCTCGTGGTCGTTGATGAGCCGGCGGCGGCGCGGCCGCTCCACGTCGCGGGCACCGTCGATGACGTTGCCGATCGTGGCGGCGAACCCCTTCCGGAACACGAGGCCCTTGCGGTACACGTGGCGGTTCTGCCGTTCGCTGAGATCGGCGAGGTAGCCCGACTTCTTCCACGTGGCCATCCCGTAGCCGTTGGCGACGAGCCCGGCGAAGGTCATCGGGAGGGCCCAGGTGGAGTCGAGCGTGAACGCGATCGGACCGTGCGAGCACGACCAGTCGTAGATGCGGCGCCACCCGCCGATGGCGCCGTTGAGGCCGCCGATGACGCCGCCGGCGACCGTCAACTCGGTCTGCAGGTCGACGAGATCGCCGACGAAGCGGCCGAACACGCTGCCGAAGAGGGCGCCGAACGCGGCGACTGCCGCAGCCTCGACGGCACGTGCCGTCATCGGATCAACGCTGCTGGAGCAGCGAGAGGAGACGGAGCATCTCGAGATAGAGCCACACGAGGGTGGTCACCAGGCCGAGAGCGGCGACCCACTCGTAGTCCTTCGGCATCCCCATCTTGGCGCCCTTCTCGATGAAGTCGAAGTCGAGCGCCAGGTTCATCGCGGCGATCCCGCAGATGAAGACCGAGATGCCGATACCGAGCAGCGACGGCTCGTTGATGAACGGCAGCGACCCACCGAACAGGCTGATCACGAACGAGACCAAGTACATCGCCATGATGCCGAGGGTGGCGGTGATGACGATCTGGCGGAATCGCTGGGTGACCTTGATGATGCGGGTGCGGTAGAGGAACAGCATCACGGCGAACACCGAGATGGTGGCCATGACCGCCTGGAGGACGATGCCGTCGAACCAAGTCTCGTATCCCTTGGAGATGGCACCGACGGCGAAGCCGTACCCGATGGCGTAGATCGGGCCGAGGAACTTGGCCAACTGCGGCTTGAAGTGGGCGACGATGACCGCCACGAAGCCGAGGACGATGCCGAGCATCGCCAGCGGCGGGAACTGGTAGGTCTCGACCAGCTGACCGTCGGCGGTCTCCACGGTGGGACCATCGGCTGCGTTCCAGCCGAACACGCCGGTCACGATCAGCAGGATCAGCAGGACCGCCGATGCCGAAATCGTCCCGTTGACGGTCATGGCCTTCTGCCATCCGCTGACCGGGCCGTCGGAGACCGGCCGCGTCTCGGTGTGGGACCCCTCGACGGGCGCGGCCCAGCCGGCGGCGTCGCGCTTCATCGTCTCTTCGTTGAAAACCGGATTTGGCATGCCGACAATCCTACCGACGGTGAGTGACGGTCAACCGTCGATCCGGTGTCAAGCCACCCGAACGACCGTCCCCGGGACGCGCACGGGGCGCCGGTCATACGACCGGCGCCCCGTCAGCAGACTCGCTCGGGAGTCAACTGCGTATCAGCCGCCCGACCCGTCCGACTCGGGATCGCAGTAGAACACCGACTCGCCGGTCCCGGGAACCTCTGTCTCACAGCTGAACGTGAACACGTACAGCCCGAGGTTGCGGTCGGAGGCGAGGATGATCTGCTCGTTCCCCTCGCTCTCGGGATCGACGTCGGCCTCGTCGACGTGGACGCCCCAGAAGTTGGAGCCGTCCTCGTCGATCCAGCGGCCCACCTCGTGGACGTTCTGGGAGTAGCTCCCCTCACCGTTCAGGTTGGCGTGGTAGTGGCCCGGCCGGTACTCGACCGCCCGCATCCCGAGCGAGTACCACGAGATGAACATCCGCGGGCCCTGATTGAACGTGGGCGTCAGATCCTGCGTCAGCGGATCGGCCTCGATGTTGTGCATCGTGAGATCGCCGCGCTCGGTCAGACCGAACTCGGGGCGGGGATCCTCCATCGTCTCGGCCGGGGCGTAGTAGCCCAGTTCACCCAGCTGGGGAACGGTCATGGGAGTGCTCTCCCGACCCATCGACGGCACGCTGACGTCACCACCGGTGTTGTTGATGATGTGCAGGTAACCCCAGCCATCGAACACCGACGCCGTATTGACCGGCTGACCAGGCGCAGCCTTGATGGCCTCTCCGGTCGAGTATCCGACGAACACACCGGGGATGCCGACAGGTGCGTCGTCTCGTTGTCCCATGTTGATGAGCGCGTCGCCGCGCGCTTCGTCGTTGGCGACGATGTACCCGACGTAGCCCTGTGCCTCGGCACTATCGGCCTTGTCCTGGAAGAAGCAACTGCCGCGCTGGATCAGTGCGACCTGGTTCGCGTCGGTGGCCGGGGGCACGTCAGCGGACGTGCAACCCTCGCCGCCGGTCCAGACGACGTTGCCAGCGAGCGTGGAGGAGTCCGGGCCGAAGAGGGCGACCGAGGCCGGGTAGTCCATTCCGCCGTACTGGATGCCGAACGACGCCGGCGAGAAGTCCTCGTCCCCGCCGAAGATGTAGTCGCCTCCGCCACCGAAGACCGCTGCGTGGGCATTGCCCTCGTAGGGGAGGTTGAGGATCGGCTCCGGGCTCGGATAGGTCGAGTCGCCCAGGAAGACGGGGGCGGACGGGTCGGTCACGTCGAGCGTCACGAAGCCGACGTCCCAATAGGACACGACTGCCGTTGGGGTACCCTCGTCGCCGAGGAAGTCCACCCACACGTCGTGGTTGAAGATGCCGCCCGACGATCCGGTCTCGAGCTGGTCGAGCTTGAGTCCCTGCGGGATCCAGTCGAGAGCACCCGTCACGGTCAGGAGCTCCGGCTGCTTCGGGTTCGTGATGTCGACGAAGAAGGTGTCGAAGAAGTCGAACGTGTCGGCCGTACCGACCAGATAGCTGCGTCCTTCGTACGTCCACGGGAAGGTGTTGTGCACGCCGCCCGTCTCGTAGAAGTTCTTCGCCAGCGGAGTCGGGTGCGCCGGATCGGAGACGTCGTAGAGGCTGATCCCCCCGTTGCCTTTCTGGAGCGGGGCGCCAACGGCCTTCTTGTTCTCGTTGTTGCGCTCGCAGTCCGGGTTCTGCAGCGGGCAGGCCTTGTTGATGTTGAAATCGGACACGGCTCCGCCGGGCGCACTCCCGCCGCACGGCTCCTCCGTTGCGATCAGCACGTCGGTGTCACCGACCCGGTGCACCTTGACGTCGTTCACACGGGTGTTGGGAGCCGACTTGATCTCGGCTACCACCGCGCCCTCGGTGCCGCCACCGTCGGCGTACTGGGCGATCGCCTGGTCGATGTCGACAACGAACACACCGGCGTTGGTGCAGTCCGGATCCTGGAAGGTCCCGACGTAGGCGTACCCGTCGTGCGACCACACGTCGGTGTACTTCCCGTCGATGACCCCGCCCAGGGTGTCCCGGCCGATCACGTCGAAGCCGTAGTTGACGTTGGCCGCGATGTGCCCGTCGTTCGGACTCTCGTGGGCCATGCCGACTGCTGCCGTCGACACAGCGATGGCGAAGGCCCCCAGTGCCCCCGCCATGATCTTGGAAGTTCTCCGCATCACGTTCCCCTTCGGTTGTTGCGAGGGTCCTGATTCTTACAGATCCGTCGGAGGGCGGGTGACAAAGGGCCCTTCGACCCTGTGCAGCAGCGACCCTGCGCAGCTATTGGCCTGTGCCGCCGTGACCCCGTGCCGAGCCGCCGCGCGCGGAGACAGAAGGACGCCGCTCCGGAGGGAGGCGGGGTGGCGCTATGCCAGATCGTGGGCGCTGGTGCCGTCCCAGAGGTCGATCTCCGGTGGTGCGCTGAGCAGGCCGGCACAGTTGCGCGCCATCTCGACCATCACGGCGGAGTCGAAGTGGGACCGCTGCCTGGCCGGTGACTCCCATTTCTGGATGATCAGATGGCGGCCCTCCCGGGTCACGCTGGAGACGAGGTCGACGTTGCGGCAGCCGTCGACCATTCGCGTCAGCACCACGTACTTCGACAACACGGCGAGCAGGGCCGCCTCGTCGGCAGCGTCGAAGGTCATCGTGACGACGGTCAGTTCGACCTCGTCGTCGACACCCCCTGTGGGCGACCCATCGCTGCGGTTGCTGACCCCATCACTCATTGCGATACCCCCCGATGCAACATCTAGACCCGTGATACCACGAAACGCGCGGGACCAGGGGTGTTGAGGTGCTTGACCTCGTCGGTATCGTGACGCACACCTCACGCCAGCCGTCCCGGCATCCAGCCGGTTCACGTCTTGGCTGGTGCGCATTGCACACC
>CBFCWZ010000217.1:0-6476 GCA_965601935.1 uncultured Ilumatobacteraceae bacterium | reverse complement strand
ATGATCGGCGTGATGGACGCAGCAGCACTACTCGGCTCGCCGGCCGTGTGCGGCTTCGTCGGGCGCGACCAGTCGAAGACGATGGAGGAGAACCTCGTCGAGTTCGAGAACGACTTCGTGCCGCTGCTGCAGGCGGCGAAGGACCGTGGTCTCGAGTACCGCGTCGAGCAGTGCCCGATGCCCGGTTGGACTCCGGGCGACAACTTCCACAACAACATCGGGTACGCACCCGGGATGTGGATCGCCCTGCACCAGATCGCCGAGCGCAATGGCGTCGGTGACCAGTTCCGGGTCCACTACGACCCGTCGCACGCCGTCCTGATGGGCCAGGACACCCGCTCGATCTTCCAGTACCTGAAGGACGAGGGCTACGACTGGCTCATCACGGGGATGCACGTGAAGGGCCAGGTCGTCGACTCGAAGGGCGTGTCCGGTTGGGGCTACGGCGGCCAGACCGTGAACCGCGGCGACTGGATCGACGGCAAGATCTCACCCAACCCGGCCGATCACGCCAACTCCTGGCTGATCCAGACCGTCCTGTGCGAACACGAGTTGCCGGGTACCGCGCGGCACGACCCGCTGGCGTACCTCCAGAACCGCAGTGTCGACTGGCTCGACCACCAGCTCGCCGCCCGCGAGTTGCTCGACATGGACTTCTCGAAGACCCCGCTCATCGTCGAGCACGAGTACCCACCGGCGCGTGTGCAGGAGAAGGAACTGCTCGCCCCGATCCTCGCCGGATCGGTGTCGTTCACCCGGCACATCGATCGGGCTGCGGCCGACATGTACGCCCTCCAGCAGGAAGTGCTGGCAGCCCAGGACATCCCCATCCAGGGTGTCGGGCGCGAGGCCTACCGGAGCTGAACGATGGGCGCCGTGCACGTCGTCGGAACGGGCGACACCAAGGCCGCGGAACTGCGTTACGTGCGGGACCTCATCGTCGCTGCGGGCGTGCCCGCGGTGTTCGTCGATGTGGGCACCACGCCTCACGAGTCTGCGGGCGACATCGGGCCGGACGAAGTGGCGGCCCACCATCCCGATGGCCCCACCGCGGTCTCCTCCCTCGACCGCGGAGAGGCCGTCGCAGCGATGGCGGTGGCCGTCGAGGCCTACGTCCGGGAGCACGCCGCCGACATCAGCGGCATCGTCGGAGCCGGTGGATCGGGCGGGACGGCGCTGGTCACGCCGGCGATGCGCGCCCTGCCGGTCGGCGTGCCGAAGCTGATGGTGTCGACCGTCGCCTCGGCGGACGTGTCGCCGTACGTCGGCCCGTCCGACATCGCGATGATGTACTCGGTCACCGACGTGGCCGGGTTGAACCGCATCTCTCGTCAGGTGCTGGGGAACGCGGCCCATGCGATGGTCGGGATGGTCGCCAACGAGGTGCCGCCGGGGGAGGGCGACCTGCCACCGGTCGGTCTGACGATGTTCGGGGTCACGACACCTCTCGTCACTGCGCTCGTGGAGGCGTTGGGCGACCGTTTCGACCCGCTCGTGTTCCATGCCACCGGAACGGGCGGACAGTCGATGGAGAAGCTCGTCGACTCGGGGATGGTCGGCGCAGTGCTCGACATGACCACCACCGAGGTCGCCGATCTCGTCGGCGGCGGAGTGTTCTCTGCCGGGTCCGACCGGATGGGCGCGATCGCCCGCACAGGGGTCCCCTACGTCGGCTCGGTCGGCGCGGTCGACATGGTCAACTTCGGGGCGCTCGACACGGTCCCCGCGCACTACGCCGACCGCAACCTCCACGTCCACAACTCGAATGTCACGCTCATGCGGACGACGGTCGAGGAGAACGTGAAGATCGGTGAGTTCATCGCCGACAAGCTCAACGCCTGTGACGGGCCGGTGCGCTTCCTCCTGCCGGAGGGTGGCGTGTCGATGCTCGATGCACCCGGACAGTCGTTCCACGACCCGGATGCCGACGAGGCGCTGTTCCGGACGATCGAGGAGCGGGTCCACCAGACCGACGATCGCGTGCTCAGGCGCGTGGCCGCCAATGTCAACGACGACGCGTTCGTCGAAGCGGTTCTCGCCGCCTTCGCCGACGTGATGGGAGAAGCAGACTGATGGCACCGACCCGTTCGGAGACCCTCGCCACGTTCCACTCGATGATCGAGCGCGGCGAACCGATCGTCGGCGGCGGGGCCGGCACCGGCCTCTCCGCCAAGTGGGAGGAGGCCGGGGGGATCGACCTGATCGTCATCTACAACTCGGGCCGTTACCGCATGGCCGGCCGCGGGTCACTCGCCGGACTGCTCGCCTACGGCAACGCCAACGAGGTGGTCGTCGACATGGCGAAGGAGGTCCTGCCGGTGGTGAAGCACACACCGGTGCTCGCCGGGGTCAACGGCACCGATCCCTTCTACCAACCCGAGGTGTTCCTGCCGGAGCTGCAACGCCTCGGTTTCGCCGGTGTGCAGAACTTTCCGACCGTCGGGCTGATCGACGGCGTGTTCCGCCAGAACCTCGAAGAGACGGGGATGGGGTACGGGCCCGAGGTCGAGATGATCGCCGCCGCCCACGACCTCGACATGCTCACCACCCCGTACGTCTTCGGCGAGGAGGACGCGCAGGCGATGACCGAGGCCGGCGCCGACATCATCGTGTGCCACATGGGCCTCACCACTGGCGGGAGCATCGGCGCGGAGACCGCACTCACCCTGGACGACTGCGTCGACAGGGTCGACTCGTGGGCCGCTGCAGCCCGGTCGGTGCGCTCCGACGTGATCGTCCTGTGCCATGGCGGCCCCATCGCGATGCCCGAGGACGCGGCGTACGTCCTGCAACGGGCGTCGGGCATCAACGGTTTCTACGGCGCCTCGAGCATGGAACGGCTCCCCACGGAGCAGGCGCTCAAAGCCCAGACCGAGGCCTTCAAGGCCGTCACGTTCTGACCACCACCCTCGCAAAGGGAGAACCCAATGTGTTTCATCTGTGTCAACGACGTCGAGTGGGAAGAGCTCGACTGGGGTGAGCTGGGGTGGGTCGTCCGTCCCGCCAACGTGCCGGAGGGCTTCCGGCTCTGCGCGCTCGACGTGAAGCTCGATCCGGGCAAGGGGCACGACTTCCACGTGCACCCCAATCAGGAAGAAGTGATCTTCCTCCGCAGTGGCGAGGTCGAACAGTGGGTGCGCGACGAGAAGAAGCAGCTCGTCGCCGGCGATTCCGCGTTCATCCCGATCGACACCGTCCACGCCACCTTCGTGGCCGCCGACGCGCCCGAGCCGGCACGGCTCCTGGTCGTGCTCGGGCCGAGCCACGGGCCCGACGGCTACGAGGCGGTTGACGTCTCGGCGGAGGAACCCTGGGCCTCGCTGAGGTCCTGACAGATCTCCAACCACGAACACGACCACCGGCAGTAGCCGGGGAGGGGACACCGTCATGCACCTTTCGATGCACAACTGGATGCGATCCGAACCGATCGAGGTCACGCTGGCCCGACTCGCCCGCTACGGGTACGGATCGATCGAGATCAAGGGCGAGCCCGACCAGTACGACACCAAGCACGTGCGCGGGCTGCTCGACCACTACGGACTCGACTGCTGGGGGGCGGTCACCCTCACCCTGGGGGAACGCAACCTCCTGGCCAAGGACGACGCCCAGCGGGCCGCGTCGGTGCAGTACGTGAAGGACTGCGTGACGATGGTGAAGGAACTCGACGGGCAGATCATCACCATCGTGCCGAGCACGGTCGGCAAGGTCGAGCCCGACGGCACGCCCGACGAGGACTGGCAGTGGGCCGTCGACAGCCTGAAGCAGATCCACGAGCACGCCACCGCGGCGGGCATTCGCATGGGCATCGAGGGCCTGAACCGCTTCGAGACCTATTTCGTGAACCGCGGAGACCAGGCGCTGGCCCTGGCTGATGCGGTCGCCCCCGATGTCGGTGTGTGTCTCGACGCGTTCCACATGAACATCGAGGAGATCGACTTCTACCAGGCGATCCGCGACGCGGGCGACCGCTTGATCGACTTCCACGTGGCCGACAACAACCGGATGGCATGTGGCATGGGTGCCCTCGACTGGCCGAAGATCATCGGAACACTGCAGGACGTCGGCTACGACGGGGCGCTCACGGTGGAGTTCGTCGCCCCGGTCGACCGGACTCCCGCGAACCAGTTCCCCGACGCCATCGAGACGAATCCGGTCGACATCTCGCCCGAGGAACTCCAGTTCATCATCGACCACGGCAGCAGCCTCTTGTCCGAGAGTTTCTACGACATGCTCGTGGAGAAGTGCTCCACCACACTCCTGCCGCTCATCTGAGCCGAACCGTCGTCCCATGTTGATCCGGTCCGTCCACGCCCGCTGGGTGCACTGCCCGATCCCCGATGCGGAACAGCACGTGTCCGACTTCGGCCGGATCGCGAGCTTCGACGCGGCGATCGTGCGGGTCGAGATCGACGACGGCCTGGTCGGCTGGGGTGAGGCCAAGGCGGCCGTCGGGTCAGCGGGGGCGTACCGGTCGGTCGTCGCCGCCGTGAACGACGAACTGGGTCCGCAGCTCGTCGGCAGGGACGCCCGCCGGATCACGGCGGCGTGGGACGAGATGTACAACGGTCCCCGTGCCGGGTTCGCCCTCGAACGGGGGCGCACCTTTCCGGTGCTGGGCCGGCGCGGCACCGGCGTCAGCGCGATGAGCGGGATCGACATGGCGCTGTGGGACCTCGCCGGGCGGTCCCTCGACCGGCCAGTGGTGGACCTCTGGGGAGGACCGCGCACGGACCGACTGCCGGGCTACGCCAGTGGGGGCTGGGCCGACGCCGGGGCCATCGGGGACCAGCTCGACGGGTACGTGTCCCATGGATTCCGCGGCGTGAAGATGCGTGTCGGCGTGATGGACGGCACGGTGGACACGAGCATCGCGCGAGTGCGGGCGGCGCGGGAGGGGATCGGGCCCGACATCGACCTGATGGCCGACGCCCACGGCACATGGTCACCATCGGAGGCACTGCGCTTCGCCGACGGGGTCGCCGACGTCGGGCTCCGATGGTTCGAAGAACCCGTCAACGCCGACGACCGCGCCGGGCTGAGGCGGGTCCGGGCCGGGACGTCGATTCCCATTGCCGCCGGGGAGAGCGAGTTCACACGATTCGACTTCCGCGATCTCATCGAACTCGAGGGGGTCGACGTTCTACAGCCCGACCTGGCGATCTGCGGCGGCCCGTCGGAGGGCCGACGCATCGCCGCGCTCGCCGAGACCCACCAACTCGAGCTGGCACCACATTGTTGGGGTTCGGCACTGTCGTTCAACGCCGGGGTCAGCCTCGCCTTCAGCAGCAGTGCCGCTCGCGTCATCGAGTACTCGCTCGGTGGGAACCCCCTGTTACGCGAGATGCCCGACGAGCCGATCGACGTCGTCGACGGCCTCGTGTCCGCACCGACCCGACCCGGCTTCGGGGTCACACCCCGGGCCGACTTCCTGGAGGAATACGAGGTGACCTGATGTCACACACCAACCGCATCCATCACGTCAACATCATGGTCGACGACCTCGCGGCTGCCGACGAGTTCTACTCCGACGTGCTCGGCCTCGAGCGCAATCCCACTCCCGATCTGGGCTTTCCCGCCCAGTTCTTCGCGATCAACGCCGAGCAGGAGATCCACGTCAACGAGTTGGCCGACGTGCGTCCGGAGAGGGCGCACTTCTGTGTTCGCGTCGCCGACTTCAACGAGACCTTCCGGCGCGCCCTGGAACTCGGCATCATCGAGACCGATACGTGGGGGAGGGTCCGCCGCCTTCCGGGCGGAGCGATGCAGCTCTTCGTCCGTGACCCGGCGGGCAACCTGATCGAGATCTCCTGCGAGGAGGACCAGGAGGTCGACCCGGCGATCTTCGAGCTCGACGTCGTGGAACCGGACGAGACCTTCTCTTCCCCCCCGAAGTGAGGGAGGGCCCGTGATCCTTCTCCTGGAGTCGGTCCATCCCGACGCCCTCTCCCTGCTCGGGGAGGCCGACGTCGTCCGCCACGAGGAGTCGGGCCAGATCGACCCGGACTGGGCAGATGACGTCAGGGCGGTGGTCACCCGGGGCCGGGGTCGCGTCGACCGTTCGATGTTGGATGCCCTTCCGAACCTCGACGTCGTGGCGCGCTGTGGTGCCGGGCTGGACAACATCGATGTCGACGACGCTCTCGCGCGCGGGATCCGGGTCGTCCACGCCCCCGGCGTGACCGATGGAGCGGTCGCCGAGGCTGCCGTGCTGCTGATGCTCGCGGTCGCGCGGCGGCTTCCCGAGTTGGCGACGGCCACTGCGGCCGGGAACTGGGCGGTCAGGGACGGCTACGAAGGGGTCGAGCTGGCCGGGCGCACGCTGGGTGTGATCGGACTGGGGGGCATCGGCTCGCGGGTGGCGGAGTTGGGAACCGCCCTCGGGATGGATGTCGTGTACACCACGAGAAGCGAACGTGCGGCGCCGTATCAGCGGCTTCCCCTGCACGAGCTGCTGGCTCGTTCTGACGTGGTGCAGC
>CBFCWZ010000216.1:0-6529 GCA_965601935.1 uncultured Ilumatobacteraceae bacterium | reverse complement strand
CCTCGGTATCCAACTGATCGTGATGGGCCTCTACCGGCTCATCAGCGCGTTCTCCTCCGAGACCCTCAGCCCCGGCCTCACCGGGTTCGTCGGGCTCGTCGGGCTCGTGGCCGGCATCGTCATCGTCCGCAACCCGTTCGAGACCGTCACAGTGCTCGCGGTGGTGCTCGGTGTCGTCTGGATCGTGGGCGGGGTGATCGATGTGATCGCCGCAATCGCCGACGGTTCGGCGGAGCATCGCGGCTGGCTCGCGGTGGGCGGCCTCCTCTCCCTGGCGGCCGGCATCGTCGTGGTCGCGTGGCCCGACCCGACCGTCACGGTCATCGCGTGGGTCTCGGGGCTCTACCTCGTGATCTTCGGCATCTTCGTCATCATGAACGCGTTCGCCCTGCGGTCGGCGGCCAAGGAAGCCGGCTGATCGGGCCGGATCTCAGTCCGACTTCCCCCAGCGCCACCATTTCGCCGGGTTCGAACGGCCGATGAAGGGGCCGGGCACGTGCATCGGTTCGGGCGGCCTGATGAAACCGCCGTTCCAGGCCTCCTTCGCCAGCATCGCGTCGACCGCCTGAGCGATCAGGACCTCGCGTTCGACGCCCCGCCGCTCGGCCATGCGGTCGAGCCGCTCCACGTCGGGAGCCGGGATGTGAGCACAGATGTGTTCGCCGTCGGAGTCCACACCACCAGTGTGCACGCTCAGGCAGTGGCACGAAACGTGTCGAACGTTGCCACCAGACACTCGAGAAAGCCCGGCAGGCGCTCGGGTCGACCTCCGGCCACCCGAAGCCCGGCGCCTGCTTCGCCACCCTCTTCTACGCCACCACGTGACCCCGGTCAGTCGTTCATGGCGGCCATCGCCTCGGCGGTGAAGGCCCGGAACTTGTGCGCGTCGAAGCCGATCACGAGGTTGGCGTCGGTCTCGATGATGACGCGGTTCTTCGAGTCGAGGAACTTGCGGAAGGCCTTGCGGTAATCGTCATCGGGGGCCTGTGCCACCCCGGAGAGAGCGTCGTAGAACCACTGCTTCAGCTCGTCGAAGCCCTCGTCGCCATGGGCATGGACGACCGAATCGCCCTTGTACGTGGCAGTTCGACCGTCTCGATTGATGACGATCGCCGACTGGGGACGCTTGCCCAGTGCGGGTACCCGCTTGCGGCGGTCGGCGCACGTGGTGAAGAACTTGCCGTCCTTGTAGATGTAGGCGACGACCACGCCGACCGGATAGCCGGCGCCGTTCGTCCAGTTGAAGACACACTCCCCGCCGTGGCCGACGAGGTCCGCCAATTCGGCCTCGTCGAGCTGCATCCCCGTGAGATCTTCGTAGTCGACCGACTCTTCGGACATCTGGATTCCTTCCCCTGTCATTCGAAGTCGAGTTGCCCGGCGAGCGACTCGGTGGCTTCGATGAACTCCTCCACCATTTCGTACACCACCCGGGCTGCCGGCTTCGACTCGTTCATCGTTCCGACGACCTGACCGACGAAGTAGTTGGCCAGCTGCTCGGCCCCCGAGCCTTCCTGGTACGCCGCACGATCGATCCTCCGGATCGCCTCGTGGACCAGCACGGGTTGGAGGGGCATCCCGAGCGGCATCGGCGTGGAGGTGTCCTCCCACTCGTCGGTCCAGGCCGTCTTGAGCTGGCGGGCGTGCTTGCCGGTGCGAGAGCGCGACCGGATCGTGTCGGCCGATGTGGCGTGGAGGAACTTCTGCTTCACGACCGGATGAGTCTCGGCCTCCTCGGTCGTGAGCCAGACCGAACCGCACCATACGCCCTGTGCACCGAGAGCCATCGCCGCGGCCATCTGCCGCCCCCGGCCGATCCCCCCGGCGCCCAGCACCGGAGTGTCGCCGACGGCATCGACGATCTCGGGAATCAGCACCATCGTGCCGATCTCCCCGGTGTGACCGCCGGCTTCCGACCCCTGGGCGATGATCACGTCGACCCCCGCGTTCACGTGGCGCTCGGCGTGCTGTGGTTTGCCCGCCAGTGCGCCGACTTTGCGGCCCTCTTCCTTGCAGCGCTCGATCATGTGGGCAGGCGGCGGACCGAGGGCGTTGACGATGATCGCCGAGCGGTGGGCAAGGGCGATCTCCAGGTTGGGCGCCTGCGAGTCGGCCGACATCGGTGCTGCATCATCGTCGGAGCCACCCCCGAAACCACGCCCGGACTCGTCGTCGACGAGAACGGGAACCTCGTAGCGACGCAGGATGTCGTCGACGAACTCGACGTGCTCGGGCGGCAGCATGTCGCGGATCGATCCCATCGAGAGACCACCGGCGTCCGACCCCTCGTACTTCGCCGGCACGATCAGGTCGACGCCGAACGGGAGGTCTCCCACTTCCTCCTCGATCCACGCCAGATCGATCTCCAGTGCCTCGGGAGAGTGGGCGACGGCACCGAGAACCCCGACACCTCCGGCCTTCGTCACCGCAGCGACCACGTCTCTGCAGTGGCTGAAGGCGAAGATCGGGAACTCGTTGCCGAACATGTCGGTGAGGGTGGTCTTCATCGGGAACCTCGTTGTCGTGGATCGGTGGGCGTCGAGCGGCGGAGAGCGTCGACCACGAGGTCGACCATCTGGTCAGCGGCGACTCGGGGGGACGTGCGGAAGCTGCCCATCACCTCGGGGCGGGAGAAGTCCCGGCCGAGCCCCGCCACCATCCGCGCGACCGCCGCAGTGTCGACGTCGGCGATCTCCCCGCGTTCGACGGCGATGTCGAGGAGGCAGCGGGTGACATCGACGATGTAGGCCGAGTGGGCCTCGGAGAGCGCGACGCCGGCCGGGATCGACTCCATGTCGCGGGCGAACTCCTCCTTGGTGTCGCTCACGGCGATGTTGGCAGCGGCGAGGTACGACTGCACGGCGTCGAGCGCCGACATCTCGTCACTGATCGCCCCGTGCGCGGCCCGACCGATGGTGCGGAGGTTGCGGTCGACCACGGTGAGAACGAGCTGATCGCGGCTCTCGGCGATGCCGTAGAGGGTGCGCAGCGAGCAGTTCAGCCGACCCGCCAGCTCGGCCATCGTGACGTCGACGAAGCCCTTGTCGAAGATCCGGCCGAGTTCGTCGAGGATCTCCCACTGCCGCGGTGTCAGCTCGGCGGCGCGCTCGCGGCTCAGCACCGGAGGAGGCGCCGGAACCGCGGCGAGACGGTCGAGCACGGCGGTCATCCGTCGGCGGGCTCCAACAGGCTGACCGGGATGTCGACATGGCGGGCGCGGAGCCACTCCCCCAGGCTCTTGGCCTGACCGTCCTGGCGGGTCGAGGCGGCCACACCCTCCTGGAGGATGCCGTGGATCAGGAAGTTGAGCGACCAGATGTTGGGCAGTGGGTGTCGCTCGATCTCGAGGTCGGCGGCTTCGGGGAGGAGCTCGCGCAGCGCGTCCTCGCTCAGGAGCGACTCGAGCCAGGCATAGGCCTCGGCGGACCGGGCGAACACGCCGAGGTTGGCGTTGCCGCCCTTGTCGCCCGACCTGGCACCGGCGACGAGGCCGATGGGTGCCCGCCGCGTCTCGCCGCCCGGGACCTCGACGGAGTCGACCGCCGGGGCCTCGACGACGGTGTCGGACTCGGGTGCGGTGGACTCGACGACCGTGCGGGGGCCACCGAGCTGCACCACGTGCTGGGGCACGACCTCGGCGGGAACGAGGCCGCTGGTGTGCACTCCGAACGGGCTGGCGAACGCATTTCCCGCGAGGCCGTAGAACCCCGGGATCGATGCCAGGGCGAGGTCGTTCAGACCGGTGCTGATGGCCCGGCACTTGCGCTCGTCGGGGTCCTTCACCGTGAGGCGCCACGCCGCAGTGGCCGCCTCGTTCGTGGCCGGGTCGTCGTGGTCGCTGCGGACGACGCGTGTCGAGACGCTGGCGAAGTCGTCCGGGCTGACGGGAACGGCCTTCCAGAACGCAGCCTCGATGAGGGCCGCCTTCTCCTCGACGTCGAGGCCGGTGATGGCGAGGTTGATGTCGCTGCGGAAGCCGCCCCACCGGTTCATCGACACCTTCAGCGTCGACGGGGGCGGTTCGCCCTGCACACCGCTCATCCGCACACGGTCGGGACCCTCCTGGTCGAGCCGGATCGTGTCGAACCGGGAGGTCACGTCAGGCCCCAGATAGGCGGGGGCACCGATCTCGTAGAGGAGTTGCGAGGTCACCGTGCCGACGTTGACGGCCCCTCCGGTGCCGGGGTGCTTGGTGATCACCGACGATCCGTCGGCGGCGACCTCTGCGATGGGGAACCCGGGCCGGTCGAGGCCAGGGATCTCGGTGAAGAACGAGTAGTTGCCTCCGGTCGCCTGGGTACCGCACTCGATGACGTGTCCTGCGACGACGGCACCGGCGAGCTGATTCCAGTCGTCCCGGGCCCAGCCGTGGTGCCATGCGGCGGGCCCGCACACGATGGCCGCGTCGGTGGTGCGCCCGGTCACGACGATGTCGGCGCCCGCGTCGAGTGCCTCGACGATCCCCCAGCAGCCGAGATAGGCGTTGGCGGAGATGTGGTCGGCCTCGGCAACCGGCTCACCGGTCTCGAAGTTGACGATCTCGATTCCGGCCTGACGGAGTTCGTCGAGCCGCGGGAGGATGTTGTCGCCGTCGACGTAGGCGATCTTCGGCGAGAGGCCGAGCTTGTCAGCCACCTCGGCGACGGCCTCGGCGCAGTGGTCGGGGTCGAGGCCGCCGGCGTTCGACACCACCTTGATCCCCTCGTCGAGACAGGTGCCCATGACCTGTTCCATCTGCTTCACGAAGGTCCGGGCGTAGCCGCCTCCCGGGCGCTTGGCCTGGGTGCGGGCGAGGATCAGCATCGTCAGCTCGGCGAGCCAGTCGCCGGTGAGCGCGTCGATCGGGCCACCCTCCACCATCTCGCGGGCCGCACTGAGCCGGTCACCGTAGAAGCCGGAGCAGTTGGCGATCTTGATCGGGTCGGTCATGAGCCCTCCTCGGAGTCGGTGGAGCTGCCCTCGTCGAGGGTGACGAGGAGTGCGCCGTTCTCGACCTGCTGGCCGGCGGCGATCGGCAACCCGGTGACCGTTCCGTCGGCCGGGGCGGCGATGTGGTGCTCCATCTTCATCGCCTCCAGGACGATGAGGACGTCGCCGGCCGCCACCGCGTCACCGAGTGCGCACCGGACGTCGAGCACGACTCCCGGCATCGGGGCCACGAGGCCCCCCGCGGGAAGGTCGGATCCGGGAAGGTCGAAGCGGGGCTGGATGTCGAGGCGCAGCGTGGTACGGCCGCCGGCGTGGACGTACACGACGTCGCCGTCGCGGCTGACCTCGGCCACAGTGCGCAGGCCGTCGATCTCGAGGTCGATGTCCAGGAGGTCCACGTCGTGCACCACCACGTGCTCACCGGACTCGAGAGTCCACGAACCGTCGCGGCGACGGCGGTAGCCGATCGTGCGCGGCTCTTCCTCCCCGGCCGCCGTGAACGACACCGTCTCGGCGGGCAGGCCGCCGTTGCGCCAGTTGGACGGGGCGAAGCCCCAGACGGAGTCGTCGCGGCGGTTCTCGGCCTGCAGCCAGAGCGCCGCGGCGACGCAGGCGAAGTGGACCTCGTCGTCGGTGAGCGGTCGGCCGGGCCGGATGCGCTCGATGTAGTCGGTCGTGGTGTCACCGGCGAGGAAGGCCCCGTCACGTAGGGTCGCAGCGAGGAAATCGCGGTTGGTGACGACTCCCGCGAGGTCGAGCCGCTCCAGGGCCAGTGCCAGTTTGCCCGCCGCCTCCCCTCGGGTCGGGGCGCGGGCGATGACTTTTGCGATCATCGGGTCGAAGTCGACCCCGATGACCGAGCCACGCTCGACGCCGTTCTCCCACCGCACCTGCGGCTCGATCGCAGGATCGAACTCGGTGACCGTTCCGGTGGCGGGGAGGAAGTCGTTGTCGGGATCCTCTGCGTAGAGCCGGGCCTCCACCGCGTGGCCCTTCCACGAGATCTCCGACTGGTCGTATCCCAGCTCGTCCCCTGCGGCGATGCGGAGCTGCTCGCGAACGAGGTCGATTCCCGTGACCTCCTCGGTGACCGGGTGCTCCACCTGCAGACGGGTGTTCACCTCGAGGAAGAAGAACTCCCTTGTGTCGTCGTCGACGAGGAACTCCACCGTCCCCGCAGAGCGGTACCCCATGGCCCGGGCGAGGGCGAGGGCAGAGTCGCCCATTGCGGCGCGCATGTCGTCGTCGACCACGGGTGACGGCGATTCCTCCAGGATCTTCTGGTGCCGACGCTGGATCGAACACTCCCGCTCACCGAGGTGGACGAGGTTGCCGTGGGAGTCGCCGAGGATCTGGATCTCGACGTGCCGCGACCTTGCCACGTAGCGCTCGAGGAAGACTCGGTCGTCGCCGAAGCCACTCTTCGCCTCGCGCTGTGCCGCAGCGACGGACTCGGTGAGGTCGGCGGCCGACTCGACGATGCGCATCCCCTTGCCGCCGCCACCGGCAGAGGCCTTCACGAGGAGCGGGTACCCGACCTCGGAGTCGGCAGCCGGATCCTCGCTCGACGGCAGGGTGGGCACGCCTGCATCGAGGGCGA
>CBFCWZ010000215.1:0-6553 GCA_965601935.1 uncultured Ilumatobacteraceae bacterium | reverse complement strand
CGAGCCACCGATTCGGACGTGAAGGGTCTCCTCACAGACCTGGCCGAGTGGGAGAAGGCACATATCTCGCTGTTCCAGGAACTCAAGGACAGCTACGGCGTGCTCGGCCTGGGGCTGGCGTTTGCCCTCGCCTACGTGATCTCATCGTTCTGGTCACTGCAGATCCTCTCCTACAAGATCCCCGGCTTTCCCCTCCGCGACATCCTGTGGAGCCTGTGGCGAATGATCGTCGCCGCCGCCCTGATGGGCGAGGTCGTCTGGCTGGTCACCCGCAACATCGGCGGAAATGCCGGCACCGACGCCTGGCTCCGGATCCTCGTCGGCGGAGCCGTGGGGCTGATCGTGTACCTGTTGCTGATGGTTGCACTGCGGGCGCCCGAACTCGCTGGGGTCAGACACCGCTTCACCTCTCGCGCTGCACCTGCGGACGGCGAGGACGGCGGAAGGCCCGCCGAGGAGTGAACCGTTAGCCTGAGGGCATGTTCAAGTACCTGAAGAAGCAGTGGAAGTACCTCGTTGCGAAGCTGTCGGGCCGGTTCGAGGAGAACGCCGATCCGAAGGTACAGCTGGAGCAGGCCATCACCGAGGCGCGCAACCAGCACAAGCGCCTGAAGGAACAGGCCACCAACGTCATCGCCGCCCAGAAGCAGGCCGAGATCCGCCTGAACAAGAAGATGGGCGAGCTGGAGAAGCTGAACGCCAACGCCCGTCAGGCCCTCATCATGGCCAACGACGCGGGCCAGTCCGGCGACACCGACAAGGCCACCGAGCTCACCCGCGCCGCCGAGACGATCGCCGACAAGCTCATCACCGTCGAGGGCGACGTCGAGAGCCTGAAGACGATGGTCATCGAGTCCACCGAGGCCGCCGACCAGGCCAAGGCGGCGGTCCAGCAGAACAGCCGCCTGCTGCAGGAGAAGATCGCCGAGAAGTCGAAACTGCTGAGCCAGCTCGACCAGGCCAAGATGCAGGAGGAGATGAACTCCGCCATGTCGCAGCTGACCGAAACGGTCGGCGACGACGTGCCGACCCTCAACGAGGTGCAGGAGAAGATCGAGGCCCGCTACGCCAAGGCCAAGGCGTCCTCCGAACTGCAGGAGGTCAACGTGGAGTCACGGGTCCTCGAGATCGAACAGGCCACCGCCAATGTCGAGGCCCAGACCCGGCTCTCCGAACTGCGTGCCGAGCTCGGCATCGAGGCCGGTCCGGCCCCCGAAGCCGTCGAGGAGACCACCTCGGACTGACCCACCCTGCCCGTTTGCGTCGCGCTTCCGGCGTTCCCGCTGCCAACGACGCGACGCAAACGACGGGATCGGCTCCTCTTTCTCGTTTGTGTCGCGCAAAGTGGGCTGTCGGCCCGAACAACGCGACGCACATCTCGATGTGGTGGGGACCAGACCTCGCCCGCTAGGTTTCCTAACGAACGAAAGGAAATGTCATGTCGCAGGTGGAGTTGGTGGGTGCTGCTCAGATGTACGGGCTCGAGGGCACTCCCCTCGAGAGGGTCGAGAGCCTGCGCGACGTCATCGTCGACGGCGGCGACCGCGCCCAGGACATGCGGCGGCTGCCCGACGACTGTGTCGACGTGCTCGTCGACGCCGGCATGTTCCGGTTCACGCTGCCGCCCGAGTTGGGCGGCGAGAACGCTTCCTCGATCGAGACCATCGAGGTGCTCGAAGCCATCAGCGCGATCGACGCGTCGGTGGGCTGGAACGTGATGCTCGGCTCCGAGATCAACGCGATGGCGGCCGGCGGGATGGAGAAGGGCCTCGCCAAGGAGATCTACATCGACAACCCCCGCGTCATCATGTGCGGAGGCGGTGGCACCGGCTCCATCCCGGCCACGGCCGTGAGGCAGCCCGACGGTGGCCTCCTCGTCACCGGTGAAGCCACCTTCCTCAGCGGCTGCTGGAACTCGGAGTGGGCTCTCATCCCGGCCCCCGAGGTCGAAGAGGGCCAGGACTTCTCCCAGGCCGACTTCCGCACGATGCAGATGCGCTTCATGCACAGGTCGGAGTGGGAGATTCTCGACACATGGGATGTCGCCGGCCTGCGCGGCTCGGGCAGCCACACCGTGAAGGCCGAGCGGTCGCGCGTCCTCCCCGAGCACGCCGACGTCGACCTGTTCGTGGTGCCCCCGCTCTACGACAACCCCGTGTTCCGGATTCCGATCCCGCTGCGTCTCTCCTACAACAAGGTCGCCATCGCCCTCGGCATCGCCCGCGGCGCCCTCGATGCGTTCGTCGACCTGGCCCACAACAAGGTCCCGATGCTGTCGCCCTCGAAGCTGCAGGATCGTCCGATCGCCCAGATTCGGGTCGCGGAGTTCGAGGGCAAGTTCCGCGCCGCCCGCGCCTACGTGATGGAGGCGATGAACGAGGTGGAGGAGGAGTTGAGTGGCGGCGCCGAGATGCCCTCGGCGATGACCACCCAGAATGCTCGCCTCGCCTGCGTGGTGGCCACGAACATGTGCATGGAGGTCGTCGACGTCATGCACAACACGGCCGGGACCAGCGCCGCCTACATGGCCAACCCGCTCGAGCGGAAGCTGCGCGACGCCCACGGCGCCGCCTCGCACCGCTGGGTCTCGCACTCGCTGTACCAGGACCTCGGCTCGATCATCATGGGCAACGAGGCCCCCGCCGAGTTCGCCGGCACCGGCGGCCCCGGCCTCGGCTCCCGCCTCCGCTGACAACCTGAAGCGCAAAGGTGAAGCGGTGTCTGACACCGTTGCGACTACTGAGGGAGCAGTACGAGGTCGTCGCGGTGGATGACCTCGTGGACCATGCCGTCGGGCAGGTCACGGGTGTGACGGCCCGTCACGGCGCGTAGCTCCGAGGCGGCCACCGACACCATGCCGCGGGCGAAGGCGACCCCGTCGGGGCCGGCCACGTCCACAGTGTCGCCGGGAGCAAAAGTGCCTCGGGTGCCGACCACTCCGGCCGGCAGGAGGCTGTTCGGCCGTTCCGTGAGCGCCTTCTGGGCACCCGCGTCGATGTCGATCGCCCCCATGACCTCTGCGGCGAAGGCGATCCACAGCTTCCTGGCGGGCAAGGTCCGCTGGTGGGGCTGGAACGTGGTGCCGACCAGCTCGTCGCTCACCGACCCGGTGAGGACGCCCGGCCGGGCCGCCCGGGCGATGACGCTGCGGATCCCCGACCACGACGCCATACGGGCGGCGATGAGCTTGCTCGCCATCCCGCCCGAACCACGACCGCTCCCCCGCTGATCGGCCGAGATCGACAGCATCGGATCGTCGGCGCTCACCAGCGGAACCAGCTCGGCGCCGGGGTCACGCCGCGGGTCGGCGGTGAACACCCCGTCCATGTCGGTGAGCAGGACGAGCACGTCGGCGTTGACCGAGTTGGCGAGCAGCGCGGCGATGCGGTCGTTGTCGCCGAAGCGCAGCTCGTCGTTGGCGATGGCGTCGTTCTCGTTGACGACCGGCACGCACCCGAGTTCGAGCAGCCGTTCGAGGGTGTTGCGGGCGTGGAGATACTGCGCCCGGTCGACGAAGTCGTGCGGGTCGACGAGCACCTGTGCACCCACGAGGCCGTGGCGGCCCAGTTCGGAGTTGTAGGTCTCGACCAGATGGCTCTGCCCTGCGGCCGACAGCGCCTGGAGGGTCTGCATGTCGTTCGGACGGCTCGGGAGACCCAAGGCTGCGACGCCCGCCGCAACCGCACCCGACGACACGACGATGACCTCGTGCCCGTCGGCATGCAGCTCGGCCACCTCGTCGGCCAGCTTGGCGATGGCGGCACGGTCGATCCGCCCGCCATCGTCGGTGATGGAGGCAGTGCCGATCTTGGCGACGACGCGCAGGCGGTTCACGACGTGCTCACAGGTCGGGCTGGTACTCGAAGCTGAAGTCGCCGATCCAGACGACGTCGCCCTCCTCGGCCCCCGCACGGGCGAGCATCCGGTGCACGCCGAGCCGCTCGAGGCGGTAGTCGATGTAGGCGAGCGCCTCGGGGGTGGTGACGTCGTTGAGGGCCACGACCCGCTCGACGTCGCGGCCGACCAGCACGAACTCACCAGCGTCGTTCCGCTCGACCGTGGCGCCGCGCGCCTCGGGACGGATGACGATGACGCCCTCCTCCTCGGGCACGGCCTGGCGGGCCTCGTGGACGAGAGAAGCCATCTTTCCGACGAGGCTGCCGACCCCTTGGCCGGTCACAGCCGAGATGACATCGCCCTCGTAGCCGAGCAGCTCCAGTTCTTCGGGCTGCACGGCATCGGCCTTGGTCCCCACGACGAGACGTGGCCGTTCGAGCAGGTCGGGTCGATAGTTGCCGAGTTCACGCAGGAGCACCGCTTCCTGATCGGCCGGTGTCATCCCGTCCATCGGGGCGAGGTCGAGGAGCAGGCACAGCACGCGAGCCCGCTCGACGTGACGGAGGAACCGGTCGCCCAGACCCTTGCCGTCGCTGGCGCCTTCGATGAGGCCGGGGATGTCGGCCACCACGAACTCGGTCTGGTCGTCGATCTTCACGACTCCGAGATTCGGCTCGAGGGTGGTGAACGGGTAGTTGGCGATCTTCGGCTTGGCTGCCGAGATGACGCTGATGAGTGTGGACTTCCCGACGTTCGGGACGCCCACGAGGGCGACGTCGGCCATCAGCTTCAGTTCGAGCTTGAGCCAGCGCTCTTCTCCGTGCTCGCCCTGTTCGGCGAACGTGGGTGCCCGCCGCTGGTTGGAGAGGAATCGGGCGTTGCCCCGCCCGCCCCGGCCGCCCCCAGCGGCCTTGAAGCGATCGCCGTGCCGGACCAGCTCGGCGAGGATCTCGTCGCTGTACATGTCGGTGACGACCGTGCCGATCGGCACCTTCACCTCGAGCGACTCGCCGCGCCGGCCGTGCAGATCCTTCCCCTTGCCGTGCACCCCGCGCTCGGCCCGGCGGTGGGGGTGGTCACGGAAGGCCAGCAGCGACGCCACGTTGTGGTCGGCGACGAGCCAGATGTCGCCACCGTTGCCGCCATCGCCGCCATTGGGCCCGCCCATGACGACCGGCCCCTCACGCCGGAAGCTCACGCAGCCCGCGCCACCATCACCGGCACGCACGTTGAGCTGGCACTCGTCGACGAACTGGGACACGCCGAGGGAGGCTACTTGCGCCACGGTTCAGTACTGCGGCCACTTCTCCCGCTCGATACCGGCACCCAGCGTGACCGGACCCGTAGGGTGGGCGGGGTGAGTGACCCAGCCACCACCGACCTACAGGATCGGGCCGACCGCTGGGCATCCACGATGGCGGGCCACGATGACCACGAACTGGTCCTCGCCCACGCCGACAGCTTCGCCACGGTCGGCGACACCGAGATCCGCACCCGCCAGGTGCGTGAGGAGCACGAACACGCCGGCCTCGCGGCCAAGGCCACCCGCGCCGACGGCGCCGGCAACCGCGCCCACGAGGAAGAACCCGACCCGTTCCGCACCTGCTTCGAGCGCGACCGCGACCGGATCTACCACGACTCCGCGTTCCGCCGTCTCGCCGGCAAGACCCAGGTGTTCGTGTTCCCGGCCGACCATCAACGCACCCGCATGACCCATGCCCTCGAGGTCGCCCAGGTGGCCCGCTCCGTGGCCGAGGCACTCGGCCTGAACGTCCCTCTCGTGGAGGCGATGGCGATCGGCCACGACTGCGGCCACGGCCCCGGTGGCCACGCCAGCGAGGACGCGCTGTCCCCCTTCCTCGCCGAGGGCTTCGACCATGCCCCGTGGGGCGCCGACGTGACACTCCGGCCGCTGAACCTGTGCGCCGAGACTCTCGACGGGATCCGTAACCACTCCTGGAGCCTGCCCGCGCCCCACACAGCCGAAGGCGAAGTGGTCTCATGGGCCGACCGGATCGCCTATGTGTGCCACGACTTCGAGGACGCGGTGGCCACTGGTGTCATCACCGAGCAGATGTTGCCCGACACGGTCGCGAACCGCTGCGGACGCGACCGGTCGACACAGCTCGGCACGTTCGTGCGGGCGATGGTCACCGCCACGGCCGAGACGGGACGCGTGGGGATGCTGCCCGACATGGCCGAGGCGCTCGGCGAGTTCCGTCGGTTCAACTACGAGCACGTCTACCTGCGCCCGGCCAGTGTCCAGCAGGCCGACGCGGTGATCGCCCTCCTCCGCGCCCTCGTCGAGCACTACGCCGACATCCCCCATGTGGTTCCCGACCGCACCGCGCAAGTGATCCTCGGGCCGGACGTGAACGCCCATCTGATCGATGCGGGCTCCGACGACGCGGTCCGGCTCGCCGTGGCCTACGTGGCCGGCATGACCGACCGCTTCGCCTGCGAACGCGGCATCGTCGAGCTCAACTGGGAACGCGACGAGCTCCCCAAGGGAGTCGGCGTCCCCCTCTGACGACTCCCACGTTCGCGTCGCGGATGCGGCTCGGATGGCGCCAGATCCTCGACGCAAACGGCAACGTCAGTTCTGGAGGAACATGGCGCGGATGCCGAGGCCCATGATGAAGAGGCCTCCGAGCCCGTACAGCAGGTGGATCCGGTCCTTCACGGATTCGGATGGAACGTCAGGAATCCGCTGCCT
>CBFCWZ010000214.1:0-6568 GCA_965601935.1 uncultured Ilumatobacteraceae bacterium | reverse complement strand
ACTGCGCTACAGGAACGCCCGTCTCTTCTTCTCGGGTCTGCTCGTCTCCAACGTGGGGACGTGGCTGCACCTCACGGCGATGTCGCTGCTCGTCTACCGGATCACCGGGGAGGCGACGTCGGTCGGCCTCAGCATCGCACTCCAGTTCCTCCCGATGCTCCTGCTGGGGGCGTGGGCCGGCTCGATCGCCGACGCGGTGGATCGCCGGAAGATGGCCATCGTCACCCAGAGTGGCCTCGCCGCCCAGGCGCTGCTGCTCGGCGCACTCGACCTGACCGGGATCGTCAACCTCCCGCTCGTGTACGGCATGTCGCTGGTGCTCGGAGTGGTGAATGCCTTCGACAACCCGGCCCGTCGCGCCCTCGTGACCGAGCTGGTCGAGGTCGACGACATCCCCAACGCCACGTCGCTCAACACGGCGGTCATGACGGGTTCGCGCATCATCGGCCCGGCCCTCGCGGCAGC
Organism: uncultured Ilumatobacteraceae bacterium; assembly: GCA_965601935.1. Classification (GTDB taxonomy): domain Bacteria; phylum Actinomycetota; class Acidimicrobiia; order Acidimicrobiales; family Ilumatobacteraceae; genus CBFCWZ01. The sequence continues at coordinate 6,103 of CBFCWZ010000214.1, read as the reverse complement.
GCTGGTCAGCCTCATCGGGACCGGCTGGTGCTTCATGATCAACGGTGTCTCGTTCGCCGCGATCATCTTCTCGCTGGTCGCTCTGCGCCCTTCCGAGATGTTCCCGATGCCCCGGCGAGCGAAGGGTGGACAACCCGTTCGGGATGCCCTCCGTTTCGTGATGGGGCGTCGCGACATGGTCGTGCTGTTCGGGGTGCTCATCATCGTGTCGACGTTCTCGTTCAACCACACGGTGGCCCTGCCGAAGCTGGCCGACCACAAGTGGGGCGGTGACACCGCGTTCGGTCTCGTGCTGGCGGTGATGTCGGTCGGTTCGCTCACCGGGTCACTCCTCACCGCCCGGCTCCCGCGGGTGTCGATGCGGTGGTATGTCGGCAACGTGGTCCTGCTGGGCGTCGCGGCGATCGGGTTGGCCTGGGCGCCGAACCTGGCCCTTGCCTACGCCTGGGCGGTCCCGATGGGCATCGGGGCCGCCGGATTCATCACCGCCGCCAACGCCATCGCCCAGCAGGAGAGCCCGCCCGACATGCGCAGCCGACTGATGGCGCTGCAGGCGGTCGCCTTTCTCGGCTCCACGCCGATCGGGGGGCCGATCACCGGCGTCATCGCCGACACCGTCAGTCCCGAGTGGTCGCTCGCGTACGGGGGGATGATCGCCATCCTGTCGGCCGGCGGGATGGTCGTGGTGTGGCTCACCAACGACCGGCAGATCCGCGCCGCCGAACTCCCGGCCTCGTGATGTCACGTCGGGTTGTGATGTGGTTCCGGCGGGATCTGCGACTTTCCGACAACCCGGCACTGCTCGCTGCCGCGCAGGCAGGCGAGGTCGTGCCACTGTTCGTGATCGACCCCGCCTTCGGTGGGGCGGGGGCACCTCGACGGGCGTTCCTCCACGCCTGCCTCGTCCGGCTGGATGCGGCGCTGAAGGACCTCGGGGCGCCTGGCCTTCTCGTTCGGGCCGGTCGGCCGGAGCATGTGGTTCCCTCTGTGTCTGCCGACTTCTCGGCCGATGTCGTCGTGGTATCCCGTGACTTCGCCCCGGGAGGGCGAGCTCGTGACGCCGCCGTCGCCGATGCGCTCCGTTCTGCAGGCCGGGAACTGCGCGGCGCCGGGTCGCCGTACGCGGTTGCTCCCGGCTCGGTCAACAAGGGCAACGGTGAGCCGTACGCGGTCTTCACGCCCTTCTCGCGGGCGTGGCGGTCGGCCGGCTGGGATCTCCCGTTCGACCCGCCGGAGTCGGCTCGTTGGGCTCCCGTCGAACAGCCCCTTGCGGAGCTGGGGAAGCAACCGGATCCCGGGTGTGACATCCCTGCGGCCGGCGAGGAGGCGGCCCTCACGCGATGGGCGAGGTTCCTCGAGGCCCGCCTCGGCGACTACGCCGACGACCGTGACCGGCCCGATGTGGAGGGAACCAGCCGGATGTCGGCCGACCTGAAGTGGGGGACCGTCCACCCGCGGACGCTGCTCGCCGACCTCGTCGCCGACGGGGCGGGCCCCGAGTCCCACACGCGTTTCTCCGCCGAACTGGCCTGGCGGGAGTTCTACGCCGACGTGCTGTTCCGGAAGCCGCACACGGCATGGGAGAACCTGAACCCGAAGATGAACAAGCTCGAGGTCGACACCGACGAGGAGGCGCAGAACCGTTTCCGGCGATGGTGTGCCGGAGAGACCGGGTTCGGCTTCGTCGACGCGGGGATGCGTGAGCTGGCCGCCACGGGATGGATGCACAACCGGGCCCGGATGATCACCGCCAGCTTCCTGGTGAAGGATCTCCACCTTCCGTGGCAGTGGGGGGCGCGCTGGTTCCTCCGCCATCTCGTCGACGGTGACCTCGCATCGAACAACCACGGCTGGCAGTGGGTGGCCGGCACGGGGACCGATGCCGCCCCGTTCTTCCGCGTCTTCAGCCCGGAGCGGCAGAGAGAGCGATTCGACCCGGACGGCGCCTACGTCGATCGGTGGGTCGGCGCGACCGTCGCGCCGATCGTCGATCACGCCGCTGAACGGTTGGAGGCCCTGCGCCGGTTCGAGGCGACGAAGCGGTGACGAAGCCAGGATGGACGACCTCGGCCGGAGGGTGGCGGGTCGGTACGATGAACGCACCATGCTCGATGCGCGCAAGACCGCGATCCTGACGGCGGTCGTCCAGGAGTACATCACCACCGCACAGCCGGTCGGGTCGGGCCACGTCGCCGACGAACCGGCCATCGCCGTGTCGCCCGCGACGGTTCGCAGTGAGATGGTGCTGCTCGAGCAGGAGGGCTACCTCGTCCAGCCGCACACGTCGGCCGGCCGGATCCCCACCGACAAGGGCTACCGCTACTTCGTCGACCATCTGACCTCCCCGGGCACCCTCGACCAGACCACGATGCGCCAGGTCGGTGACTTCTTCTCCGCCGCCCACGGCCGGCTCGAGGAGATGATGCACCAGACCTCGAACCTGCTCGCCGACCTCACGAGCAACGCCGCAGTCGTCGTGGCACCGAGGTCGGAGGCGTCGGCAGTACGCAGTGTCCAGATCGTCTCGCTGCCCGGCGGCGCAGCCACTGTCGTCGCCGTCTTCGCCAATGGGAGCGTCGAGAACACCACCATCGACCTCGACACCGACATCGAGCCGCTCAAGCTGAACGCCGCCAGCGCCCACCTCTCGGCGGCGCTCGACGGTGCGCCGCTGGGCACGATCAGAACGGTGTCGGCGACGGGAGACGAGGTGGTCGACAGCCTCTGTCGAACGGCGCTCACCGCCCTGCAGGGGCTCCCCAGCGACGATCACGTCTACACCGGGGGAGTGTCGGCCGTGGCCGACGCCTTCGACGCCGTCGACGTCGTCCGCAACGTGCTCCACACCCTCGAGCAACAATTCATCGTGGTGTCGCTCGTCAGCGACATCGTCAGCCGGGGCATGTCGGTTGCCATCGGCGTCGAGCACGGCGTCGAGCCGCTCTCGGCCTGCTCGGTCGTGGTTGCTCCCGTCGTGGTCGAGGGTGAACACGTCGGTTCGGTCGGAGTGCTCGGGCCCACACGCATGGACTATCCGCAGGCGTTGGCCACTGTCGACGTGGTCAGCGAGCAACTCGGCCATCGCATCGAGGAGGGCTGACAGGATTCCTCGGACCACTGACGAGCCCTGTCGGGGAGTCCTCGTCCGGTTTTCCCGGCATCCTGTGTGGCGATCATGGCTGACTTCTATGAACTGCTCGGCGTTTCGCGGAACGCCAGCGCCGAAGACCTCAAGAAGGCGTACCGCCGCCGCGCCCGTGAGCTGCACCCCGACGCCAACCCCGACGACATGCACGCCGCCGAGGAGTTCAAGGAAGTGGCCCGCGCCTATCAGGTGCTCTCCGACCCCGAGCAGCGCCGGCGCTACGACCAGTTCGGCGAGGCCGGAGTCAGCGGTGCGGCCGGCGGACCGAACGCCGAGGACATCTTCGGAGGCGGTCTCGGCGACATCTTCGACGCCTTCTTCGGTGGTGGTGGGGCAGGCGGCCCATTCGGCGCCACCGGCGGCCGCTCCCGTGGCCCCTCCGGCCCGCCCAGGGGCCAGGATCTCGAGGTCGTGGCCGACATCGCCTTCGAGAAGGCGGTGTTCGGCGGCCAGGTGAGCGTGTCGCTCAAGCTGCCACAGCGTTGCGACGTGTGTGAGGGCACCGGTGCCGGCGAGGGCACGAAGCCCGTCACCTGCAGCGACTGCAGCGGCTCGGGGCAGGTCCAACGCGTCCGCCAGAGCCTGCTCGGCCAGATGGTCACTGCGAGCCCCTGCCCGCGATGTGGCGGCATGGGCGAGATCATCGCCACCCCGTGCGCCAACTGCCGGGGCGAGGGGCGTGTCACGATCGACAAGTCCTACGACGTCGACGTCCCGGCCGGCGTCGACGACGGCTCGACGCTGCGCCTCACAGGGCGCGGCGCCGTCGGTCCCCGCGGGGGACGAGCGGGTGACCTCTACGTGCACCTGCGCGTGGCGCCGCACGCGATGTATCGGCGCGATGGGCTCGATCTCGTCACGGAGGTGCCTGTCTCGATCGCCCAAGCGTCGCTCGGCACCTCGCTCGAACTCGAGACGCTCGACGGTACCGAGCCGCTCGTCGTCCCGGCCGGGACCCAGCCGGGCCGTGAGTTCACCCTCAGGGGGCACGGAGTGCCCCGTCTGAACGGTCGAGGGCGCGGAGACTTGCGGGTCCGCGTGCGGGTCGACGTGCCGACCAAGCTCTCCGACACCGAGGTCGAACTCCTCACCAGGTACGCGGAAGGGCGTGGCGAAGAGGTCGGCAACGGCAAGGAAGGGCTCTTCTCGCGGATCAAGTCCGCCTTCTCGTGACCGGCTCCCCGGCCACCGGGGTGCAGGCACGGCGCCGAGCCGCTGCGCACGTACTCGTCGAACCCCCCCACCTGACCGACTCCGGGCCGATCGGGCTCACCGACGAGGTGGAACACCATCTCCGTCGAGTCGTCCGATTGCCGGACGGAGCAGAGGTCTCGATCACCGACGGTGCAGGGAACTGGGTGCTGGCGACCGTGCAGCACGACCGCAACGGCCTGCTGCTCACCCCCTCGGCGCCGGTCGATCACGAACCGCGCCCCGATGCGGTGCGCCTGGCCACGGCGATCCCGAAAGGAGACCGCGTCGACTGGCTCGTCCAGAAAGCGACCGAGTTGGGCGCCCGTGAGGTGGTGCTACTGCACTCGCAGCGCTCCGTCGTGCGCTGGAACGAACAGCGCGCCGGCAGGCAGTTGACCCGTCTGCGCCGGATCGCCGACGAAGCTCTGCGTCAGAGCCGGCGGGTCTGGCAGATGGCGGTGACCGGTCCGGTCGACGCCACCAGCGTCCTGCCGAACGCGGTGGTGGCCGAACCGGGTGGACGCGCTCTCGCGGCGACCGACTCGTTCGTGGCGATCGGACCGGAGGGCGGTTGGACCGACGAGGAGTTGGCGCTCGCCGGCGCGCGCGTCGACCTCGGGGAGAACGTGTTGCGGACCGAGACCGCCGTGGTCGCCGCCGCGGTCCTGGCCGCCGCAGCACGCCGCTGATCCCTACGCTGGTCACTGTGTTCGGGGTCTACGTCCACATCCCGTTCTGCGCCTCGAAGTGCGACTACTGCGCCTTCGCGACATGGACCGACCGGGCCCACCTCGTCGACGCCTACGTCGATGCCCTCGTCGCCGAGATCGACCGAGCGGTCGACGATGGGATTCGGCCCGCCGACACGGTCTTCGTCGGTGGCGGCACCCCGACTCTCTTGCCGGGCGAACGGCTGGCCGAGGTGATCGGGGCGATCCCTGTGGCTGCTGATCCCGAGGTCACCGTGGAGTGCAACCCGGACGACGTCGACGTCGACCTGCTCGGGACCTACGCGGACGTCGGAGTGAATCGGGTCAGCCTCGGCGTCCAGTCGACCTCCCCGCACGTGCTCGCCGTACTCGGGCGCACCCACGATGCCGACAACGTACGCCGGGCCGTCGCCGCAACCCGCGAGGTGGGGATGCCGTCGTTCAACCTCGACCTCATCTACGGCGCGGCCGGCGAGTCGCTCGACGACTGGCGTTCCACGCTCGACGAGGCGCTCGCCCTCGATCCACCTCACATCTCGGCCTACGGGTTGACGGTGGAGGCCGGAACACCACTCGCCACCCAGCCGCATCGGCATCCCGACGACGACGACCAGGCCGACAAGTACGAGTTGGCCGACGACATGTTGACCGCCGCGGGCCTTGCCAACTACGAGGTGTCGAACTGGGCCCGGCCGGGCCACGAGTCCCGCCACAACTTCCTCTACTGGCGTCAGTGCGACTACCGCGGGTTCGGGTGTGCTGCCCACTCCCACGCGGCGGGTCGCCGCTGGTGGAACGTACGGACACCCGACCGCTACATCGACCTGATCGGTCGGGGCGCGTCACCTGAGGCCGCAGGTGAGACGCTCGACGCGGCGGAGCGCCGGCGGGAGGGACTGCAGCTGATCCTGCGCACCCGTGACGGTGTGCCCGCGGACGCCTTCGACTCAGACACCCGGGAGCTCCTGGGGGAACTGCTGGTGCCGCACCCGACCGAGTCCGACTGCCTCGTGCTCACCCGTGCCGGGCGGTTGCTGGCGAACGAAGTGTCGCT
>CBFCWZ010000213.1:0-6573 GCA_965601935.1 uncultured Ilumatobacteraceae bacterium | reverse complement strand
GCGATCCCGACCTGGGTCATGTCGAGGTGTCGTTCGAGGAGCGCCTTGAGGTTGCCGTCGCCGGCGATCGTCGAGGGGCGGATGACGAGCCCTTCGCCCTGCACACCTGCCGCCTCCGCGGCCTGCCGGGTGCGGTACAGCTTGGCGGCAGCGGTGAGGACAGCCTGCTGCACCTCGGCATCGTTCCAGTGGTCGGCGTAGATCCGGGCTCGCACCCAGGAGCCGGCCACGTCGAGGCATTGGGCCAGCAGCGCGTCGTCCGAGGTGGATCGGGAACCGACCCATTGTCTCAACGCGTCGAGCCCGGCGTCCCTCACTCGCCCTCGTCCTCCTCGGCGGTGATCGTCACGTCGACATCGCCGTCGTCGTCGAGGTCGAGGTGCAGGTCGTCGCCCTCGTGCGCCGGGTGCTCAACCTCGAGATGGTCGTCGTCGAGTCCGGGCACCTCGGTGGGGCCGGGTTGACCGCCGGCCTTCCATTCGGCACCGTCGTTGTACGCCTTCTGGCCGGTGCCGAGCAGGACGTAGGCCCCGGTCTGCATCTTGGCGACGATCGCCGGATCACCCGTGAGGTTGACCGATCCGCCCTTGCCGATCGTCGGTGAGGCGTTCAGCGAGGCGACGGTGGCGAACACGGTCGCTTGTTTCTCGCCGGCGCCGAGTTTGGCGACGATGAGCGACGTGTAGTCGAGCGGGTCGGCCGCGGGCGGCGGGCCACCGGTGAGAATCGACGGCGGGTAACTCGCCTCGTAGGGGTTGGTGTAGATGTCGGTCATGGCGCTCCTTGCGTCTCAGCGCCCCTGCCCGACGTGTCACCGGGCAGGGGCAGACCCTCAAGAAATGACCTGGGTCGAGTCGGCGATGGGCTCGTGGGTGCCGATCGCCGCAGCCACGGCCACCTGCCGGCCGAGGATGGACGGCTCGACCGCCTCGAGCGTCGGGAAGCGGTAGATGTACCCCTCCACGGCGTCCGGGCCGCCGATGTACAGCTTGGCGTCGGTGATCGCGGCGGTGACGACGGGACGGAGCCCGGCGACGACCGTCTGGAACGAGGTGGCCGACGACGTGCCGTCGGCGTTGGCCGCACCCAGGAACGGGAACATCGGCCGTCCAGCAGCGTCACTGAGCGCCCCGAGCCTGGCCCACCCCTTCGGACCCATCGCCACCCAGGAGGGCAGCGAACCGGTCGCCGTGAAGTAGGCCGCGGCAGCGTCGTAGATCGCCTTCAGGGTGGTCGCAGCGTCGGTCGCCGTGGCGATCGGCGTGGCGCCGGTCCCGGTGACGGTGGCGGCAACCGCCTTGTCGATGGCGTACTCGAGCCGGCGGCGAAGGTGGTTGACGATGAGCTGCAACGAACCGGGCTGAAGCGAAATCAGCTGTGTGGAAATGTTGATGTAATTCCCGACCGTGTTCAGGGCGATCGGGTCGGCAGACACGTCGAACTTCTTGCTCGGCAGCTCATCCTTCTCCTTGCTCGGGGTCGCTCCACCCTGCGGGCCTGCCGCCGTGGTGAAGTCCGGGTCGACGAGGCGGGGCCGCATGAAGTGCAGCCCGTTCGGCGCGTCGAGCAGACCGATCGCCGAGGCGAGCGGCATCCCCGACGGGTACGGGTCGACGATCGCGCCGACGGTCGGCTTGATGACGAGCCCGCCGAGGTCGCCGGCGGTCGCCACGGTGTTGGCGGCGTCGGTCCCCATGTGCTCGGCGGCACGCTTCATCGCGTTGTGCATCCGGTGACGGGACTCGTCGGAGTTCTGGTGCAGCAGGTCGTAGAGGATCTCACCGGCGGAGCGGTAATGCGACTGCGCGGTGACCACAGATGGTGCGACCATACGCAGCTTCTCGGCTGTGGTTTCGGCGATTTCGAGATCATCGGCGACGGCATCAAGCTGAACATCGATGGCGTCGATCCGGGTCTTGGACCGCTTGATCGTCTCAAGCTCGGACTCGGCGAGATCTCGACCCTCGGCGGCAGCAGCCTCGGAGTAGTTGGCGATCAAGGACCGGAGCTGCTCGCGCTCGTCGGTCAGGTTGGTGATGAGGGCGTTGGACATCGTGTCCTCCCGGTGAAGCTCGATCATCGTCGAGCGCGGTCTACAGCTCGACTCGACTCACCGGATCGCCGTCTCGTCGGGGGTGCCGCCGTGTCGGCGGGGTGGCCCTACGGGTTATCGGACATCTGTCTCGTCACCGACAGGGTAGACACGAAACGGGCCCTGGTGCAATCATCCCGCCCGACCGGGCGGCTTCGGATCGCCTCAACCGTGAAGGTGGATCATCGTCGGGCGTCGATCTCTTCAAGCACCTGCTGGGCGTAGTCGAGCCCCTCAGTGTTGTCGGCGAGCGGATCAGCCTGGTCCCGCAACTCGAGAACCTTCGCCGACTCGTACGCCGGGATCGGGGTCACCGTCACCGTCGGAATATCAACCTGCCGGCGCCACACCGTCCCATCCTCGGCAACATCAGGCGGGATCACGTCCACGAACTCGATCGAGAAACCGTCGTGACTCAACTCGAGCATCGAACGGACCTTCAAAATGTCGGCCGAATCGTAAAGCCGGAAACTCGCCCAGCCGCCCTCATCGCCACGCTGCTCAACCTGACGGCAGAACCCGATCCGGTCGCTCGAATCGTGATCCATCGTCAACCGGATCCACGCCGCGTTGCCCCGCTTGCGGCAGCCCTGCTCGATCCGGGTCAGCGAACCAGGAAGGAACCCCTCCCGATATCGCTTCACCCCCTCGGGCGTCAAGTCGGTGACATCGGCGACTTGATTGAACGGGACAATCCACCCCTCCAACACGTTTTCGTCGCCGTCGGAGCGGAGCGTCGGAGCATCCGGCAGAGTGAACGATCGGAGCATGGTCATAGGAGGTCTCCCAGGATCTCGTCGATGCTGACTTCGGTCATCCCCACAGGGTCAGGGACATCCTGTGGATGCTTGCGCTGGGCGACCTGTTCACGGACCCACTCCTCGAACTGGGGCGGTGGCGGGGTGTCGCCGGCGTCGTGAACGTCGGACAAGATCACGTCAACGTCGGACACCAGACAACCCTTCCGCATCGAGGAACCGGTCAGGATCATCCAGGTTGGCGCCCGGCGTCTCAGCGTCATGGTACGGCCTCAACCCGAGATCAATCCGAGCCTCGTTCACCGTCAACGCCGGATTCCCTGCAGCATCAGTGACACGATGCAACGTCTCGATCGCCTGAGCGTGAGTAAGCGGATCCGGTCGAGTGAACTCGTCCCGATTGAAACGAATCTGCTGACCATGCACGAGAAACCTCGAAAGGGACTGGGCGACCTGCTCGGCGAGCGTCCGCAGCGAGGTACGCCACCAAAAGTCGGTCAAGTGAACGGTCGACGAGTACGTCAACCCGGACTGCACCGGCAAACCGAGAAGCTGACCCGGCACACCCATCGCCGCCGCCACACGGTTCTCGTCCATGTGCATCAAGTCGACCATCGCCATATCTTTCGGCGACATCGACAACGGCTGATACTCGGCGCCACCCGACAAGACCGCCACCGCCCCACCCGTCGCCCTACGTGACTCCATCCACGCACCCTTGGCGTCATTCGCCTGAGTCCGATTCATCGCCTGCGGAAACTTGAGCACGGCGCTGACACCGTGGCGGGCAATCTCACCCGCATACCGCTCGAGAAGGTCGGCCTGGATGATCGAAGCACCCGCCCACTCCACCGGCCCAACCGGACGCAACCGGCCCGGCAACCGTTGAAACGGGACAATCAGCGTGTCGGCATCGTCGAGCGGAGTCTCCCCGAGAAACAGGTTCGCCGACCCCAAATCGTTCGGCTCGAACCGCACCCAATCCGGGTTCAACAACACAAACGACCGCGGCATCCCCGTCGCCTCATAGCGGGACGTGACATGCAACGCACCGAAACCACGCAACATCATCGAATTGACGAGCAACTTCACGAACTCGGCCCACGTCGCATAATGCTCCGGCTGCGGACTCCCACCCGGCCGACACCACTCCGGCGCCTTCACCGGATCAGGACCCCGCTGCACATACGGCGGCATCGACGCCAACTGACTCGACGTCAAATGAATGCACGTCATCACCGTCGACAACGACCCCATATAGGCGTCAAGACCCACCTTGCGGCCATACCCGTAACCGGTCCACTCATCCCAACCCGCCGGTTCCAACCACGGAGTCGCCCACGAAGTCTCCCACCCCGGCCACGGCTGCATGTGCTCAAGGTCATAGTTGAGATCACCGGCATCCAACATCGCCGGCGACCCCGGCTGCGGATTCACACCATTCTCAGGCCCATTCGCATTCGGCCGATCACCCCACGCCGGAGGAGGAGACTCCGCGGCACGCTGCTTCAGAATCGAGGGCGGGCGGTTGCGGGGGCTCATACCTGCCCGACACGGTAACCGTTCAGGCCCGGCAAGGGAAGGAATCAGTGAACGGCGCCGGTCGAGGTCTGCAGATCGTCCCACGCCTGCAGCGCCCACACGGCGCACCGCAGAGCGTCGGAGCGGCGCTCCCCGGTGAGGGAGAGCCCGCTGTCGGCCTGCCGCACCCTGGCCTCGCCGAGTTGGGTCGCCAGCGCCGGCGATCCGTCCTGCCAGATCCGCCCTGTGCCGATCGCCTCCCGCAGCTTGGCGAGCCCGACACGAGTCTCGGTCCACCCGGCGAACTCGATTGCCACCGACAAGGTGCGGAGATCAGGGTCCGACGAGAGGGTGGCGCCGGCGACGATCTTGATGGCGTGGTCGGCGTAGGCGGCGAGGAGGTCGTACGCCTCGGAGCGGTGCTCGAACGTGCGGGCCCCGATCACCGGCTTACCGTCGTCGGTCGCCCCGCACCACGCCACCGCACAGCCGAGCCCGCCGTAGTCCTCCACGCTCAGCACAGCGTCGTCGGCGGGACCGCAAACCCGCTCGATACTCAGCCAGTGGGTGAGATCCTCGACGAGCGGCTCGCCCTTCTGCTTGCGTCGACCCTGGTGCGCGCTCCACAGGTTGAGCCACTGGGTGCGAAGAGCAACCTCAGGGTCCACGTCATTCGAGGCGTCCTCGGCCTCACCCGAACGGATGGCGACAAAACGACGGCGAATAAGATCCTCCCGCGAGTCGGACCAGTGAGGGGACGCCTGCCGCCAGATCTCCACGTCGTCGAGATCATCCAACTCGAGGTCGTCGGGGTTCGTGACGTGGGCCGACCACTCCAGCAGCAGCGTGTTCTCGTTCACGGTCTCGAGATCCTCGATCGCCTGGCGCCGGCGCCCAGGGAACAGAGGGGTAGCCCGACGGTGCGCCGTCGACGTGAGGAACAACTGCCCAGCCGGCGCCTCGGCGAGCGTCGGCTCGACACCCTCCTCGATCGTCGCCACGTCGACATCCCAGCACTCGTCGACAAACATCCCGATCTTCGCCGAAGCACCATAGATCCCAGTCTCGGCACGGAGCACCCAACGGTTTGCGTTGGACGTGCACTCGACCTGTTCCTTGCCGTTGCTCGCCGTCGACCACCAGCCCTCGGCGGTCTTGGCCCACAGCCGCACCGGGCGTTGGATCTCATTCGCCACCGGGATGTCCCGGCTCGTCAACACGGCAGTCTCCTCGGGCCCGAACAGATCATGACGAGTGAGACGCCAAGTGATCCCCTCACGGAACTTGACCGACTTGCCACTCTGCCGAGAAGTCGTCGAGAGCACCTGCGTCCAACAAGGCCGCTCGGCGCCATCCTCGTCGACGAAGTACTCGAGGGCACGACGCCAGAAGAAGCGCTGCCACCAACGCAACTCGATCCTCTCGCCCGTCACCGTCGCCCGCTCGGCGGCGATGAACTCCTCCAGGGACTCACCCCACGATCCCACCGCCCGCGGATGCGGGATGGTGGCGAAGCGGGGGAACGTCGCCGAGTCCGGCATCTCGTCAAGAAGGTCAACAAGCCACGGCACCCGCCACCGTTCGTCATCGGCCTGAGGGCCACAGAGCGGCGGCAACCACAACTTCTTCTGCCTCTGAGGCGGACGAGCCCAACCCCCAAACTGGCCGGCCTGAGCGTACGAACACGGCGTACAACTCGGCTGCAACTCGCAACACCCGGCGCCCTCGGCGTGATCATGAAGAGCCAAAGGCGGATTATGGTCGGCCACACCCGTCGACCCGTCGTGATCCACATCCCGGCCACAATGCACGCACGCCGGCAGGCTCCCGAACTCGTCAGGAGCCAGCAGCTTGGCGCGAGCCTTACGGAAAGCGTGGTCGTACGGGGCCGTCGTCGCCATCCCCACCACCGTAGCCCCCCTTACAACCGCTCCCGATAGGGGCCGATCGCCCCCAGAATCGACGGAGAGGCCCCTGTGTGCCCCGGAGAGCGACGAACGGGCCAGATCCGACCATGTGTGGCCCGAAACGAGGGGGAAGGTTGTCTGTCTGCGGCTGTCAAAGAAACGGGGCCCAGCTTTACAGATGTTGGGCGGTCGGGGTCGCAACCGGCGGCGTGTGTTGGAGAGGCTGGTTGCGACCCCGCCGTCAGGGTGGACACCGTGGTGGTGTCCGACGGTGAGTGTAGCCGCGGTGGGTTGT
>CBFCWZ010000212.1:0-6582 GCA_965601935.1 uncultured Ilumatobacteraceae bacterium | reverse complement strand
CCCATGTGCCCCACGTAGGGAGGGCGGAAGAACCTCTCCGGGTCGTCCTCGATCTCCTGTTCCTGCACACCGGGGGGAGCGGGACACCAGATGGCGAGTCGGCCGTCGCCGTGGTGGTCGTCGTGGAGCGAGCACAACGTCTTCTTCTCGCGGACGAAGAACGTGGGCGAACCGTGGCTCAGCCGTTCCGACACCTCGGGGAAGCCGAGGCAGATCTCACGGAGCCGGGTCAGCGGGTCGTCAGCTGTCGCCACCCGCGCCACTGTAGGACGGCCAACGTGTCCACCATGACGGCCGCGGCGAGCACTGCAACGGCGCCCGCGGCCGAGTACCAACCGAGCAGGACCGTGACGACGCTCGCCACGACGTAGGCGGTGTTGGCAGCGATCACTGCCGGTGTCCAGCGGCGCAGACGCTCGTCGTCGGCCCGGCTGAGCAGGAAGACGTCGGCAGCGAACAGCAGGAAGCCGATGCCGACCAGCCGGATCCATCCGGGATGTCCGGTCGCCAGGAGGTCGTCGACCCGAGTCGGCGCGAGGGCGAGGAGGAGACCACTCGTGAAGGAGACGACCGAGTCGGTACGGAGCACCCTGCGCAGTCGCCGCAGGGGCGTGAGCGAGCGGATCGGCGCGGCGCGGACGTCGTCGGTCATGGGGTTGGTGAAGATCGAGGTGTTCATGACGTCGATCATCCGCCGGTCCGTGGCCGCTGGCCATGACCTCTCAGGTCATGTCCACGATGACGTGGCCTCTGTACCGTCGACCCCATGACCACCGCCACGACCTCGCCCGGTGTGGGGGGCCTGCTGCGGGATTGGCGCGAACGCCGCCGCCTCAGCCAGCTCGACCTGGCCACCATGGCCGACGTCTCCACGCGCCACCTGTCGTACGTGGAGAACGGCCGGTCGCAGCCGAGCCGCGAGCTGGTGTTGCACCTCGCCCGCCACCTCGACGTGCCGCGCCGCGAGCAGAACCAGTTCCTCCTCGCCGCCGGGTACGCGCCCGCCTTCCGCGAGCTGCAACTCGACGACCCCGACATGGCACCGATCGCCGATGCCCTCGGGATCATGATGGCGGCCGCCGAACCCAACCCGGCCCTGGTGTTCGACCGGCGCTGGAACCTCGTCCTCGCCAACGAGTCGGCATTGGCATGGACCGCGCTCGTGTCGCCGTCGCTGATGGAGGGCGTGCCGAACATCGCCCGGCTCACGCTCCACCCCGCAGGGCTGGCCGGCCACATCGTCAACTTCGACGAGGTGGCGGAACACCTCTTGACGCGTCTCCGTCGTCAGCACGCGCTCACCGGCGACGCGGACCTCGGTGACCTCCTCGACGAGGTCGCCGACTACGTCCCCGCACCGGCCCTCGAGAGGGGCGCCACGGCCGGCGAGGTCCCAGTGGTCATCCCCATGCGCCTCCGCATCGACGGCGAAGAACGCGCCTACGCCAGCGTCGTCAGCACATTCGGCACCGCCATGGACGTCACCGCCAGCGAACTCACGATCGAAACCTTCTACCCCGTCGCGTAAGCCGCAATGGTGTCAGACACCGCTTCAGGTTTCCGCTTCAGCTTGCTGATCAACCTGTTGCGCAAACCTGCCGTGGTATCGGACGCCACTCAGATGCCGTCGGCGGCGGCGGCGCCTTCTTCGGTTTCGGTGGTCTCGGCGTCACCGGCCGTGGCGAGGCGCTCGAAGATCGCCGGCGGGTCACGCCAGGGGTCGGGGAGGGTCCCGGCCTCGGCAGCGCGGATCGCCCGCCACACCTTCTCGGAGGTGCAGGGCATGTCGATGTGGCGGACGCCGAGATGGGAGACAGCGTCGATCACGGCGTTCTGGGCTGCGGGGGTCGAACCGATCGTGGCGGCCTCGCCGATGCCCTTCGCGCCGAGCGGGTTGAGCGGGGTCGGGGTCTCGGTCGACACGGTGTCGTAGTTGGGCAGTTCGGCCGCGCTCGGGAACGAGTAGTCGGCGAAGTTCGACGTGATCGGGTTGCCGTCCTCGTCGTAGCGCACCTCCTCGAACAGCGCCTGGCCGACTCCCGAGGCGATGCCGCCGTGCTGCTGGCCCTCGACGAGCAAGGGGTTCAACACAGTGCCGCAGTCGTCGACGGCGATGTGCTGACGGAGACGGACCTCGCCGGTCTCGCTGTCGACCTCGACGACGGCGATGTGGGCGCCGAACGGGAACGTGGCGTTGTCCTGGGTGAAGTCGAACTCGCCGTCCAGCGTGGATTCTTCCTCGGCCGCTCGTTCGGCCAGTTCGCCCCAGGTGAACGCCTGTGCCGGAACGCCGGCCACCCCGACCCGGCCCGTCGTGGTGTCGACCACGATGTCGGCCACATCGGCCTCCAACAGCCGGGCCGCCAGTTGCTTGGCGTTGTCGACGAGTACCTCGGTGGCCCCCTTCACGGCCGACCCACCCAACTGGAGTGAGCGGGAGCCCCCGGTTCCGCCCCCGCTTCGGACGAGGTCGGTGTCGCCGTCGACGAGGGTGATGTCATCGATCGGGATCCCGGTCTGGTCGGAGACCAACATCGCGTACGCGGTCTGATGGCCGTGCCCGTGGTTCAGGGTGCCGGCGAACACGGTGGCGGTGCCGTCGGCGTGGACCTCGACGGCACCGAACTCGCTCTCCGACCCGCCGGCGGTGATCTCCACGTAGGCCGACACGCCGATGCCGAGGAGCATCCGGTCGCCGTTCTCACGCCGCTGGGCCTGCTCGGCCCGCAAGGCGTCGTAGTCGGCTGCTTCCCGCGCCGTCTCCAGCGGGAGGAGATAGCGGCCCGAGTCGTAGGTGTTGCCGGTGAGCGTCGTGAACGGGAACACGTCGTCGGCGAGCAGGTTCCTACGCCGGATCTCGATGGGGTCGATGCCGAGCTCGTGCGCGGCATGGTCGACCAGCCGCTCGAGCATCGCCGTCGCCTCGGGGCGACCGGCGCCCCGGTAGGCGCCCACCGGTGTCGTGTTGGTGACGCCCACGGCCACGTTGCAGCGGATCGCCGGGAAGTCGTAGGTGCCCTGCGACATCCGTCGGGTCCCACCGGGGAGGTGGGCGCCGATGCCCGGGTAGGCCCCGCTGTCGCCGACGATGTTGAGATTCACGCCCGTGAACGTCCCGTCGGACTTGCAGCCCAACTCGCAGTACTGGACCTGTCCGCGACCGTGGGGGAGCGCCATCATGTCCTCGCTACGCGTCGGCACCCACACCACGGGGCGGCCGGTCGTCTTCGCCGCCGCGGCGACCGCCGTCATCTCCGACTTGAGCCCGACCTTTCCGCCGAACCCTCCACCCACCTGTGGTGTGATCGCCCGCACCTGCGCCGGGTTCATCCCGAGGACTCCGCAGACGATCATCTTCAGCATGTGTGGCATCTGGTTGGGGCCGTAGACGACGAGGCGGCCGTCGGCCGCGATCTCGGCGGCGAAGCTGTCGGGCTCCATCGGCGCCACCGCGACGCGCTGGTTGACGTAGCGGCCACGGACCACGACATCGGCGTCCTCGAGGCCGTTGGGTGCCGAGTCCCCGATGACTTGGGCCTCGTTCGACCCGTGTTCGGGGAAGATCAGTTCCGAACCCTCGCTGAGGGCCTGTTCCGCGTCGACGACGGCGGGGAGCGGGTCGATCTCCGCCCATGCGACCTCCGCCGCGTCGCGACCCTCGGCTTCCGATTCGGCGAGGATCATGGCGACCGGTTCGCCCACGAAGCGGACCCGTCCGTCGGCGAGAGGCGGCCGGAGGAAGTCGGGGTGGACCGGCACCGTGCTGTCGTGTGGCGCCACGCCGAGTGTGTCGAAGGTGATGATGTCGACGACGCCCGGCATCGCCCTGGCGTCGTCGAGATGGAGCGCCTCGATCGTGCCGTGGGCGACGTCGGACCGGACGAACACCGCGTGCAGTGGGTTGTCGAGATCGAGGTCGGCGACGTACTTGCGACTGCCGGTGAGAAGCCCTGGATCCTCGGTGCGCGTGACGCGCATGCCGAGGATCGATCCGGAGAGGGAGGTTTCGGCCGTCATCGGGGGGACGATAGTTGCCCTGCGGTGGCGGCGCGTTGGGCTGCGAGAAGGGGGCCTGCGCGACTTTCGAGAGCGTTGAGAACTCGACGGAATCCGGTTCGTCATCGTGGTGGTTGTGAGGTTCATCCGACCTCCCACCCCCGAGGAACAACCGATGCGCCCCCGCTCCAGCCGATCCCTCCCTCTCCCGCCGTGGACCGGCGCGATCGTCGTCGGGTTCAGCCTCCTCGCGGTCGCCTGCGGTTCGGCGGGCGACGGGGGGTCGGAGGGCGGCGGGGCTGACACGACCGAAGACCCCCCACCCACGATCGTCGACGAACCACTCGACCTCACGGGCGGATCCGAGGGTGGGTCCTCGGCTGATCCCGTGATCCTTCTCGACCCGACGAGCCCGGAACGGGCTCCGCTGTCGGAACCCGTCGCCCAAGCCACCGAGCCCTGGCCGACCGACTGGTCCCGTCGGACGGTCGAGCTCGACGAGTTCCTGCTGGGCATCGGCATGATCGACCCGCGCGACCGGATCCCTGCGCTCGACGAGCCCGTGTTCGAACCGATCGCGGACGCCACCTGGCTCGACGAACGCGAACCAGGGGCACTCGTGGAAGTGGACGGCGAAGTGCGCTTCTACCCGCTCGCGATTCTCAATCGCCACGAGATCGTCAATGATCGTGTCGGCGACGTTCCGGTGGCCGTGACCTACTGCCCTTTGTGCAACACCGCGATGACGTTTGACCGGCGGGTGGACGGACAGGTTCTCCGTTTCGGTGTGTCGGGTCTCCTGCGGAACAGCGACCTGGTGATGTGGGACGACGCCACCACCTCCCTGTGGCAGCAGATCACAGGGGAAGGTGTGGTCGGCCAGTTCGCGGGCACCGATCTGGAGCCGATCTCCACCCGCATCGTGTCGTACGGAGAAGCCCGCGAGGCCTTTCCGGAGGCGTTGTCGCTCGACCAGGCGAGTGGCTACGGCGAGGGGTACGGCCGCAATCCGTACCTCGGCTACAGCTCGAGCACGCTGCCGTTCCGCTACGACGGGACGCCGGATCCACGCTTCCCCGCGCTCTCCCGGGTCGTCGGTGTCTCCCTCGACGACGAGGACGTCGCCTACACGTTCGATGCCGTCCGGGCGGCGGGGGCGATCAACGATCGCGTCGGCGACACACCGATCGTGGTGCTGTGGGGCGGCGACACCGCCGACGCCCTGGACACCGCCGACATCTCCGACGGCGCGGCGATCGGTACCGCCGTTGCCTACGACCGCCGCGTGGGGGGCGAGACCCTCACGTTCTCGGCGACGGGCGACGATCTGTTCACCGACTCCGAGACCGGCTCGACCTGGAACACGCTCGGCCAGGCCGTGGCCGGTCCTCTCGAGGGCGAGGCCCTCGAGACGGCCATCCATCGCAACGAGTTCTGGTTCGCCTGGGCCGCCTTCTTCCCCGACGGGCGCGTCTACTCGCCCTGATCGTCGGTGGGATTGTCGGTCTCCTCGGCGGGCAGGCCGATGCCGAGCTGCGGGAGTTCGGCGAGAGCCACCTGGCGACCCAGCCGGATGAGTTCCTCGGCACGGTGGAAGTCGAGCGTCCGGGCCGCCGTCTTCGGGATCGTGAGGAGAAGATCGGGCGCATAGCCGGCGAGGCCGTACCGGGTGAGCGCCTCCTGCATCACGTTGTACGAGGTCTGCGCGACCTCGACGGTCGACATCGACCCGTCGGGGGTCGTCACCGTCGGCTCGCTCTTCGCGCCGGCCGGTCCGTCGGCGCTGGGACCGAGGCGCCGTCGCACGCTCTCCAGCAGGTCCTTGTCGAACCACTTCCCGGCGGTCCCCAGAAGGCGATCGGACCACTGCGACTCCGGCTGCTCTTCGGCGGTGTCGTGAACCGGTGCGCCACCGCCGCCGGCCCGTCCGGAGAGCGTCACGGCAATCGTGTGGTCGGCGTGAACCGAAGCCACCGGAGCCACCGGGACGGGGTTGAGGACGCCTCCGTCCACCAACACCCGGCCGTTCAGGTTGATCGGCGCAAAGAACGAGGGGATCGCGGTGGAGGCGCGCATCGCCACTTCCAGGGGACCTTCCTGGAACCACACCTCCCGGCGGGAGAGCAGGTCCACGGCCACCGCGGTGTACGGAATCGAGAGGTCCTCGATGTTGACCTCTCCGACGAGATCGGCGACCCTTCCGAAGACCTTGTCGCCACGGATGGCACCCGGGCCGGACAGCGCCACGTCCATCAGCCGCACCACCTCGAACTGGCCCAGTTCGAGAACCCAGTCGGTGTAGTCGTCGAGGGCTCCGGCCGCGTGGAGACCACCGATGACCGACCCCATGGAGCACCCCGAGACAGCGACGATGTCCACACCCGCTTCGCGGAGGACCTGGATGACCCCGATGTGGGCGTATCCGCGGGCCCCACCCGCGCCGAGCACGAGCGCCACCTTCACCGGAGCATCTCCTGGCATCCCGTCACGCTACGCCCGATTCCGCGAGCAGTCCCTCGGAGCCTCGGAGCCTCGGAGCCTCGGAGCCTCGGAGCCTCGGAGCCTCGGAGCCTCGGAGCCTCGGTG
>CBFCWZ010000211.1:0-6649 GCA_965601935.1 uncultured Ilumatobacteraceae bacterium | reverse complement strand
GGTCTCACCCTGCGGACCGGTCTCACCCTGCGGACCGGTTTCACCCTGCGGACCGGTTTCACCCTGCGGGCCGGTCTCACCCTGCGGACCCGGTTCACCCTGCTCGTTCCAGGTGAGAAGGGTCTCATTACCCCGACAGGTCTCGCCGTCTTCCGCGTCGATGACCCGCAGCGCTCCGTTGGAGCGATAGCACGCCGAGATCGTCCCATCCGCAGCCGGAATCGTGGCCCAGGCGAAGCCTCCGACGACCGTCGCGCCGGCCACCGCTGCAATCACGGCAACCCCTAGCTTCGAACTCAGGGCGACTCCCCACGAGCGTTCGCTGTTCATCCCATTCCCCACATCACTCGGTCCGCCAATCGATGGCCCAGCTTGCCTCGCCAGTATGTCCCAACGGGGTTCGACGGTCAATCAGCTTCGGGAACGAGCACCGAGGATCTGATCGAGGCGATCGTCAACCTCTTCGTCTCTGCGGGCCGCCGTCGAAGCGACGGACATCGCGACGTGCACGCGGGCCGTCCGGCACCCGGAGATGCCCCGACCGGTGGAAGCCCGACTGTCGGCCACGGAACTCGAGCACGCTCGCGCCCCCGGCCGCACCCTCGACATGGACGAGGCGGCGCGAGAGAACCCCACGACGATCGAGCGCGTCGCCGACACGTGAACACCGTTCCCTCCCCGTTCAGGTCGGGCTGAACGACGTCGAGGCGTGTCGCGGCGATACTGGTCGGGTGAGCACGACAGCGCCGCCGGATGACGTGAACCCGGGCCTCGAGGCCGTCCTCCGCTTCCTCGACCTCGATCCGCCTCGCTTGCGCCGGGCCGACGTCGAGGCGCTCACGGGCGTCCCCCACGAACGGTCGGTCCGGTGGTGGCGGGCGATGGGCTTCCCGGATGTTCCGGCGGGGGAACGGGCGTTCCGGGAATCCGACGCGGAGATGGTGCACCGGCTCGACGAGTTGATCGAGCAAGGGGTGGTCGACGACACCGAGGTGCTCCGGCTCGCCCGCCTGATGGGCGCATCATCCTCCCGCCTCGTCGAGGCCCAGCTGGAGGTGATCGACGAGTTGCTGACACGGCCCTCCGAGAACGATGCGAGCGATCCGAGGCGTGTCGACCCCGACGTCCTCTCGACCACGAGCGGCGCCGAGACCATCGACATGCTCGAGACGGCACTGGTCTACGTGTGGCGCCGCCATCTCCTCGCCGCGCTCGGCCGCCGCGTCCAGGTCGCCGAGGAGCAGACCGAACAAGCGGTGGGCTTCGTGGACCTCTCGGCGTTCTCCCGGGTGACCAAGAAGGCGACCAACGCGACGATCACCAAGATCATCGATGCCTTCGAGTCGGCTGCCTTCGATGTCGTGTCGACCCATCACGGTCGTGTGGTCAAGCTCATCGGCGACGAAGTGATGTTCGTCAGCCGAACCGTGGACGACGCGGTCTCGATCGGGCTCGACATGATCGCCCGTCTCGCCCCGATGCCGTTCATGCCCGACGTGCACTGTGGGATCGCCTGGGGCTCGACGGTGACGGTCGGCGGCGACGTGTTCGGCCCCACCGTGAATCTCGCCAGCCGGCTCACCGACGTCGCCCGCCGCGGCACCATCGTCCTGCCGACAGAACAGGCCGGCGAGCTGCTGGCACGCAACGACATCGGCATGCGACGAATCCGCCGCACCTACGACCTCAAAGGTGTCGGCAGGACCTCCATCGTCGCCATCCGCCCGAAGCGCACCACCTGACACCGCAACGGCGGACCCTCATCAGGGAGGTTCCGGCGCGCGGCTACGGTCGGCGGCGTGGGGATCGGTGGCACGGTGTGTTCATGAGCGCGGTACGGCGACGCAGCCCAGTTGCGGTCGGTCGGGCGGCCGAGACCGCGCGGCTCTACGATGCGATCGGTGACGCCGACCCGGGCACACGGGTCGTCGCGGTGTCAGGCGAGGCAGGGATCGGGAAGTCCCGGCTGATCGAAGAAGTACTCGGCCGGCTCGGCGACGGGGCAGTGATCCGAAGGGGCAGCTGTCACCTCGCCGACCAGATGCTGCCGTTCGGACCGTTCATCGACCTTGCGACCACCGACAGCGACCTCGAACATCTGGCCGAGGCGCTGACCGCCACCGACGTCGGCGGGAGCACCGCCGAAGGCGCCGAGCAACAGCGCCGCCGGGCGTTCGACGAGATCCGCAGAGCGCTACTCGACCGGGACCGCCCGACACTCGTCGTGGTCGAGGACCTGCACTGGGCCGACGACGTCAGCCTCCAGGCGCTCGGGCACATCACCAGAGGGATCGAGTCGACGCCCCACCGGCTCATCGTCACGTACCGCCCGCGGGAGCAGTCACCGGCGCTCGTCGCCCTCCTCGCCGAACTCGAGCGGCGGCGGGTGCTCGACGACATCGTTCTCACCCCTCTCGACGCGGAGGCCATCGCCGCGATGGCAACGGCGATGACCGATTCCGAACTCAGCGCCGAGCAACGGGAGCGGCTCGCCGAGCTCAGCGACGGCAACCCGTTCCATGTCGAGGAGCTGATCCGGTCGACCGGCGGGGACGTCCTGTCGCCGAACGTGGCCATCCCACGAACCGTGGAGCACTCGGTGACGTCGCGGCTCGCGACGCTCGACCCCGTGACCCGACGGGCCGCCGCCCGCGCCGCAATCATCGGGCGGGACGTTCCGGTCGACCAGCTCGCCGCGCTCGTGGGATGGGATCGCCGCGAGACCGCCGACCGGGCCGCCGAGTTGGTTGCGGCCGGTCTCGTCGTCGACGTCGACGGCGACCGCCTGCGATTCGTCCACGAGCTCGCACGTCGCGCGGTCGAGGGCGAGCTGCTGGCGATGGAACGGATCGCCATCCATCGCGAGTTGGTGGACTTCCTGCTCGAACGCGCCGACGGCTCCGTGTCGACGATCGACGAACGGACCCGCGGCGATCTGGCCCGGCACGCCTACGAGGGGCAGGTCTGGGCCGCTGCGATCGAGTACGGCATCACCGCCGCCGAGGCCGCCCTGAGTCGATGGTCGGCGCGGGCCGCACTGGGCCATCTCGACCGAGTGTTCGAGGCCGCCGGCCACTCCGGCACCGAGCTGCCGGTCCACATCCGACTCCTCCGCGCCCGGGCACACCGGCTCGTCGGAGAGAACACCGAGGCACGCACCGACCTGGTCGCCGCTGCGTCGCACGCCGACGCGGTCGACGCACCCGGCTGCAGCTGGGAGGCGCACTACGAGCTCGCCATGCTCGGTCTGCAGGACTCCCACGAGCGGGGCATCGCCGAGTTGGCGATCGCCCTCGAGAAGGCCCAGGAGTGGGGTGACCCTGCGGCGATCGCGCGGACGCTGAACCGTCAGGGCAATCTCGCGACGAACCGCTTCGACTTCGACGAGGCGATCGAACTGCTCGATGAGGCACTGTCGTATGCCGAGCGGGGGGCTGACGACCGTGTCGTCGCCGAGACAGGAGTGCTCCTGCTCGTCACCCACTCGCTCCACGGCGACCTGGAGGCGGGTCGCCGCGCCGGTGCCGCGGCGGTGGAACGGCTGCGCAGGGTCGACGACCCGGTCGAGCTGGTCCATGCGCTCTTCTCGATGGCCACGGTGCTCGGCGAACACCTGTACAGCGACCAAGTGCCCGTCCCGACAACGGTGGCGACCTGTGAGGCCGAAGCGCGCGAGGCGCTGGCGATCGCGACGTCGCTCGGGTGGACCGCAGGGGAAGCCCTCAGCCGACGCGCCATCGGGGGCGTCCTCGCGGCAGCCGACCGGCCGGCGGAGGCAATCGCGTTCCTGCGCGAGAGCGAGCGCCAGGCGGCGTCGATCGACCACCTCATCCACACCCTCCGAGCGAAGGTGATGCTGGGCGACGCGTTGTTCGACATCGGCGACACCCGCGGGGCACGACAGAAGTTCGGCGAGGCGATCGAGCTCGGTTCTCAACTGGGCACGGTGGCACCCCTGCTCCCTTGCCACCTCCGACTGGTCGAGGTCGACCTCCTCGAAGGTCGGGTCGACGACGCCGCCGAACGACTCGAGAAGGCGCTCGCCGATGCCGGTGACGCGGCCCGCCGTCTCAGTGTCGTCGCACGTGTCCAAGTCGCCGCGGCTCGCGGCCAGGTCGACGAGTCTCTTCGTCTGGTCGACGAGGCGCTGACCGCCCACGACGAGCCCGCGCCCCGCCTCGGCGAGCTCCGCGGGGAGATGTTGGCCCGGCTCGGGCAGATCGACGAAGCGACGGCCGTTCTCCGTCGAGCCGACCGGCGCGCGGCCGAAGCTGGGCTGCGGCAACGGCAACGGTGGATCGTCGCAACCCGCGCCAGGGTGGCTGCGATGGCCGGCGAGCGAGCCGAGGCGGCCCGACAGTGCGACGAGGCATGGGCGATGACGGAGGCCGCTGCGGCCGGGCTCGACGACGACCTCGCCTCGTTGTTGCGCGCCGACATGGAACGGCGGACCTCGGGCGTTCCACGAACAGCTGGTCGCCTCCCTTCCGGCGGCGGTGGCCCAGCGGCGCTGACCACGCGCGAGACCGAGGTCGCGCTCGTGCTCGCGCGTGGTCTCACGAACCAGCAGATCGCCGACGAGCTGTTCATCAGCGTCCGCACGGCCGAGACCCACGTCAAGCGGATCCTCTCGAAGCTGGGCTTCACCTCACGAGGTCAAGTCGCCGGCTGGGTTCACGAGCAGCACCTCGACGAGGCCTGACGGCGGTACGTACCTCCGGATACCCACTGGGTACGTGGCGAATACCCAGTCTCGGGGATTCGCCCGAGGAGCAGGTGCTTCACGATGGGACCCATCAACGAACACCGAGAGGAACCCACCGCCATGAACACCGCAACCACCGCCCCGTCGCTCGACAACATCGCCCGTGACCTGCTGGAGACGGCGCCTGGCCTCGAGGTCGTGACCAGCCTCGTCGAACTCCCGGCCAACCTCCGGATGCCGACCCACACCCACCCCGGAGAGGAGTTCGCCTACGTGATGGAGGGCACGATCCACTTCTGGGAGCAGGGCCGGGACGAGGTCGAGGTGACCGCCGGCAGCTACCGCAAGGTGGGCAAGGACATCGTCCACACGGTCCGGACGGGCGACGAGCCGGCCAAGCTGATCGTGTTCCGGGTCCACCCCGTGGGTGCCCCCGAGCGCATCCCCGTGGACGTCACCGACTGAGACCACCCAGGCCCCGGTCGCTCAACTGTTGCCGATCCCACCGAACAGACACTGATCCGGCCGAAACCACGCGGTCCTCGTCCAGGTCCACACCATGGAGCAGCGCCGCAATTCGCGAGAGAGCACCCCGTTCAATCGCCCGGGGCGATGTCTCGGAGCACGTCAGCCAAGGCCGATCTGCCACAGACGGCGGCGGGCATCCGCAACCTGCGTCGACGAGGACCCGGCGTCGAGTCGGACGGCCTCCACTTCGGCGATCGTCTGCCAGAACGGGGTGCCGACCTCGAGTTCGGTCTCCCAGCCGACCGCGCCGTCGGCGAAGTTGAACCAGGCGGCGAGCAGGCTCCGGTCCAACTTGCGCTGTTCCTTGGCGAGCTTGCCCTTGGCCGACCCCATGTCGGTCGTGAACAGCCATGGCTGCAGGCCGTCGAGTTCGGTCACGTCGGTGACGCCGTTGCGCGTGCTCCACGGGGTCTCGTCGGTCCCGTCGTCGCCGTCCACCTCGGATGTGCCCAGCAGGACGGCGGACAGGTGTCCGGCCATGTCCAGGTAGCAGCGGACCTGGTCCTGGGTGATGATCCCATCGTCGATCCTCGACTTGAGCGCCCCGAAGTTGCGGAGCGTGTCGTCGCCGTCCGCGCGGTGGCGCTGGACGATCAGGGCGGCGTGGTCGAGGCCGCCGTCTCCCCCGTCGTCGTCGGCGACGTCGACGCTGACGCCGTAGAGGCAGGGCTCGCTCGGGGCGGCCGTGAACGTCGAGGTGACGTGCGGTTGCGTGCGTTCGAGCACCCCGACCGGCATGGTCGACAGCGACGGGTCGACGGCGGGTGACGGCCACAGGTCAGCGTCACCTGCGGGAATGCTGGAAACGATCGAGTCGGTTGCAGCGACGAACCACTCGCTCAGGTCGGGCACAGTGGTGACGTCGACCAGATCGATCCACCACCGCATCCGCAGGTCGTCGGATCCGACGTCGTTGGCGTCGGTCTCGAGCGCAACCGGGTCGGCCGTCGTGGCGAACCAGGTGGTCGTCCCTCCGGCGGTCTCGAAGGCATCGCCGTCGGCAATCGCGGCGTCGCGGTCCAGCTCGTGCACCGGTGCCTCGTTGGTGACCGTCAGCACGGCCGTATCGGCGGCGTACAAGGTGTCGTCGTCGGTCACGGTGACGGCGATGTCGAACACGCCGTTGTCGCCGTAGCGGTTGAGGAACGTCAGCGTCGGCGTGCTGTCTCCCGTACTCGTGGCGTCGGCGACGGCGACCCTGGTCGAGGTCTCGTTCGAGGCCGTCACGTCGATCACGCCACCCCCTGCCGGGACGCTGCGATCGATCGTGGTCCCGTCCCAGCCGGCACCCCAGTCCACGAGCACGCTGTGCTGGTCATGGGGGCTGACATCAGTCCAACTCACCTCGACGGCGGTGTCGGTGCGGTTCTCGACATGCCCTGCGGCCCTGTCGCTGCCGGGCGTGACCGGGGCGGG
>CBFCWZ010000210.1:0-6656 GCA_965601935.1 uncultured Ilumatobacteraceae bacterium | reverse complement strand
GGACACCCCACACCCCCCACACGCGGACCCTCACCCCTTGGAATAGGTCATCTAGGGATCGCGCTGGGACTGGCTGATGTTGGACAGCACCAGACGGACCGAAAAGGTCAGTCCATCACGTGTTTCGCGATGACCATCCGCTGGATCTGGTTGGTGCCCTCGTAGATCTGGGTGATCTTGGCATCGCGCATCATGCGCTCGACGGGGAAGTCGTTGGTGTAGCCATACCCGCCGAGGAACTGGACGCAATCGGTCGTGACGTCCATCGCCACGTCGGAGGCGAACGCCTTGGCCATCGCGCCGGTCATCGACAGTTCGCCGTGGGGATCACCCTCGTCGACCATCGCGCAGGCCTTGTGCACGAGAGTACGAGCAGCCTCGATCTTCGTGGCGGCGTCGGCCACCATCCACTGCAACCCCTGGTTGTCCGCGATCGGACGCCCGAAGGTGGTTCGCTCCTTCATGTAGCCGACGGCGTGGTCGAGTGCACCGCGGGCGATGCCGACTGCTTGGGCACCGATCGTCGGGCGGCTGCGGTCGAGGGTGTGCATGGCGATCGGGAAGCCCTGGCCGACCTCACCGATCCGGTTGGCGTCGGGCACGCGAACGTCCTCGAAGCGGATCACGCCGGTGGGCGAGCCCTTGATCCCGAGCTTGTGTTCCAGCTTCTCGACCTCGACACCCCACTCGGCCTCGAGGAGGAATGCGGTGATGCCGGTGTGGCGATCACCCGAGGTGCGGGCGAACACGGTGTACAGATCGGAGATGCCTGCGTTGGTGATCCAGGCCTTCGAGCCGTTGATGATCCAGTCGTCGCCGTCCCGCTCGGCGCGGGTGACCATCGACGCCACGTCAGAGCCTGCGTCGGCCTCGGACAGCCCGTAGCTGGCCTGGCTCTCACCCGAGCAGATCTTCGGCAGGTACTTCTGCTTCATCTCCTCGGAGCCGAAGTTGAGCACCGGCAGCATGCCGAGCTTGGAGATGAGGAACTGCAGGCTGGTCGAGGCACAGGCGGCGGCCAGTTCCTCGGCCACGATCGCCTGATCGACGAGCGAGGCACCCGCCCCGCCGTACTCCTCGGGATAGGAGAGGCCGGTGAGCTCCATCGACTGGAGGGCCCTGAAGGCCTCCCACGAGTACTCTGCGGCGCGGTCGGTTTCGGCGGCGAGGGGAGCGATCTTGTCGGCCGCGAAGTTGCGGAGTACCTCCTGGAAAGCCCTCTGCTCGTCGTTGAGCGTGATGGGTTGACTCATGGGAACGAGTATGGCGGGCGCGACAGCGAACCGCGTCCGCTCGCCACCGGGAGATTGCCCGGCCTCGGTTGGTCGCCGAGCGGCCTCAGGCCCCGAGTAGCCGGCGCCAGTCACCGGGATACGCGTCGGCGACCGCGGCGGGGGTCATCCTCAGGGTCACCTCGGGCACCTGGTCGGCGACCGCTCGCGCCTCGGCGTAATGGTGTGCCACCAGCCGCAGCCCCTCGAAGAGGCGTTGGCGCATCTCGAGCAGTTCGGCGGGTGGGTCGGGATCGAAGAAGCCCCACACGGTGAACGCCAGGTTCATGTCGTGGACGACGGGAGCTCGCGAGAACAGCGAGGCACGCCGCAATGCCACACCGAGGCAGCCGCGGATGGCGTCGTCGGCGTTCTCCCCGGGTTGCAGTTCCAGCTTGCCGCGAAGACGCTCGGCGATGCGGAGCGCGAATCCCTGGTCGGGGCCCTGGGCGCCGAGCCGAGGTCCACGGGGTTGGAGGCCCTCGACCGCACCAGGGCGATCCGGGGCCCACGAGTCGGGGACGTGGTCGGGTGAGCTGTAGGCGCTGGCCTGGTCGACGGGCGGCTGGGGGAGGAACTTCGGCGCGGCCACGGAATCAGTCAACCACGTCGGCGGCCTGGCGGCGCAGTAGGCCGTACACGAGGCTATCCTCCAGCGCCCGCCACGAGGCTTCGATGATGTTGGGGCTCACTCCGATGGTGGTCCAGTCGGATTCGCCATCGGTGGCGCTGAGGAGAACCCGCGTGGTCGACGCCGACGCGCTCGCCCCGTCGAGGATGCGCACCTTGAAGTCGGTGAGGTGGATGTCGGCCAGCTGGGGAACCGCGCTCGTGACGGCCTGGCGCAGCGCCGCATCGATCGCATTGACGGGGCCGTTTCCCTCGGCGGTCCACACGTGGCGTTGCGCCTCCTCTCCCTTGCCCACCCACACCTTCACGGTGGCCTCGGTGGTGAAGGCCCCGTCGGGCAGTTCGTCGGTGATCACGCGCATCGACTCGACCCGGAAGTACTCCGGAACCGCTCCGGCGTGGCGGCGCATCAGCAGCTCGAGTGACGCGTCGGCCGCCTCGAAGTGGTAGCCCTCGTGCTCGAGCCGCTTCAGGTCGTCGATGACCGCATTGGTCTGGAGCCCGTCGAGCTCGATCCCGATCTCCTCGGCCTTCATCTGGATGGTGGCGCGCCCCGCCATCTCCGACACCACGAACCGCGTACCGTTGCCCACGGCGTTCGGGTCGACGTGCTCGTAGGCATCCTTGGCCCGGGCGATCGCCGACACGTGCAGGCCGGCCTTGTGGGCGAACGCCGAGGACCCGACGTACGGCGCCTGGGGGTTCACGGCCCGGTTCAGGGTCTCGGCCACGGCGTGGGCCGAGGTGGTCAGCAACTCCAAGCGGCCCTCCGGAAGGCACTCGTATCCCATCTTCAGCTGGAGGTTCGGGATGACCGTGGTCAGGTTCGTGTTGCCGGTCCGCTCACCCAGGCCGTTCAACGTCCCCTGCACGTGGCGGGCACCGGCCTCGACGGCCGCGATCGAGTTGGCGACGGCGCACCCCGTGTCGTCGTGACAGTGGATGCCGATGATCGCGTCGTCCTTCACGTGGGCCTTCACGTCGGCCACGATCTGCGCGATCTCGTGAGGCAGGGTGCCCCCGTTCGTGTCACACAGCACGAGATGGGAGGCGCCGTTGACCACGGCGGCTTCGATGGTCCGGAGGGAGAACTCGGGATTGGTCGTGTAGCCGTCGAAGAAGTGCTCGAGGTCGACCATGACCATCCGGCCCTGCCCGCGCAGGTACTCGACGGAGTCGGCGATCATCGCCGCCCCCTCGTCGAGCGTGGTCTTCAGCGCCTCGACCACCTGGTACTCAGAGCTCTTGGCGACGATGCACACGGCCGTGGTGTTCGCCTCGATCAAGTTGCGGAGGGTCGTGTCGTCGTCGACCTTGCCACGGGGACGGCGGGTCGAGCCGAACGCCACCAGGGTGGAGGTGGTGAATTCGAGTTCGTCCTGGGCCCGGGCGAAGAACTCGACGTCTTTCGGGTTCGCCCCCGGCCAGCCGCCCTCGACGTACTGCACGCCGAGGCGGTCGAGTTGGGCGGCGATCCGCAGCTTGTCGTCCACGGACGCACTGACACCTTCGACCTGGAGGCCGTCGCGCAAGGTCGTGTCGAAGATCTCGACGTGCTGCTGCATGGTGAATCTCTCCCGAGAACGAAGAAGGCCGCCCGGAGGGCGGCCTGACGAACACGTGGGGGCCACGTGTCCTACGAAATGATGATGATGGCGGTGTGCGTCGTCATCAGGGCACATTCAATCCCAGTGGGACGGGCGATGCAACTGTGAAGGCCTCGACACGAACGCTCCGGAGAGCTCGGACCTGTGTGTTTCCCTGTGTACGGACGGTGAGGATCGGGTGGATGGAAGGGGAATTCCTGGGGACAACCAAGAAGTTCTGTGGAGAACCCTGTGACTTAGAAAATACCCCTTGACCTGGGGTTTTGTGGGGTATTTACTGATTCTCGTTCCGAAGAGCGCACGCTCGAATGGCTTCGGGAGAATCGGGTTCCGGCCCGGGGATTCCGAGGGACAGGAGGCACAGCGGAGTCGGGACAGGACATATTCACCGGCCACCTCCAGACCGGTCCTCGGGCAACCGGGGAGACGGAGGAGTCGGCGTCCGGAGCAGGCAACTGCGATGGCGTCGGGTCAGACCGGGTCGGCGGGGAACCGTCGGCAACGGAGACCTGCTGCGGCCGCCCGAGCAATCGGGAGGACGTGGCGAGGCAACCGGGTTCCGGGCAACCGGGGCGACGGAGCCGTGGTGGGGGCCGAGCGCCTCCGGGGCCACCCCAACTGGCTCCGGCGGATCGAGGTTCCCCGCACCGGGACCGATGGCTTGGGAAACCGGGTCAGCGTGAATCGGTGACGAAGTTCGCGAACCGGGCAACCGGGGAGTGGACCGGAAAAATGGGCATCGCCCGCCGCGCCGTTTCGGCGGGACGGGCGATGTAATCGGTTGATTTGCAGGCTAACGCCCACAGTTCGACCGGTGGTGGATGTGTCTCGTGATCGCCCCGGAGGGTGGCGTCGGCTCCGGCCGGCAGCCCCGCCGGGGCGCTCTGCGTTTTCGGGCCGGGTACGGTCCGCAGGTGTGAGTGAGCTGAGGATCGGGATGTCGTTTCCGCGGGAGTATCCGGCGGCAGCGGTGGTGGAGTTCGCGGAGGCGTTGGAAGAGTCGGGGGTCGACCAACTCTGGGTGATCGAAGACTGCTTCTACACGGCAGGCATCAGCTTGGCGGCGACCGCGCTGGCTCGGACCGGGCGCCTCCAGGTGGGTCTCGGGATTCTCCCCGTCGTGGCGCGGAATCCGGCGATCTCGGCGATGGAGATCGCCACCCTGGCTCAATTGGCACCCGGCCGGGTCGTCGCGGGAATGGGACACGGTGTGCAGGAGTGGATGGGGCAGATGGGAGCCCGCGCCAGGTCGCCCCTCACCGCCCTCGAGGAGACCCTCACGATCGTCCGCCGGCTGCTGGCCGGGGAGAGCCTCGGCTACGACGGCCGGATGTACCACATGGACCGGGTTCGACTCGATGCGCCCCCTGCGATCGTTCCCCCGGTCCTTGCCGGCGTGCGCCAGGCCAAGTCGCTCGCCGTCGCGGGTCGGTGTGCCGATGGGCTGGTGTTGGCCGAAGGTGCAGGGCCGAACTACATCCGATGGGCGATCGAACAGGCCGCCGCCGGGAGCGACTTCCACGTCTCGGTCTTCAGCGCGTTGTCCATCGAGGACGACGCCACCGAGGCGCGGGCCAACGTCGCGCCGTTCTTGGCGATGTTGCTCGACTCGCCGAACCCGGCTCTCGACAAGCACTCGCACATCGACGAGATGCGCGAGATCCACGCCGAACGGGGATCCGACGGGCTCGTCGACATGCCCCGCGACTGGTGGACCGAGTTCGGCGCCGTCGGCACGCTCGACGATGCGGTCGCCCATGTCGAAATGCTCCGCGAGGCAGGTGCTGCGGACGTGTCGCTCTTCCCTGCGCCCGAACTCGAGATCGGCCGCCTCCAACTCGCCGACGTCGCCCATCTCCGCTCAGCGATCGGGTGAACGAGGTTGCCTCTTCGTCAGGAGACGTGTTCGCACCAGTCCTGGTACTTGGGTTCCTCGCCACGGATGACGCGGTGGTAGGCGTCGGCGATCGACTTGGTCATGGGGCCGGGGCAGGGGATCTCACGGTCGTCGACGGAGTTGATCGAGCTGACCTCGGCGGCGGTCCCGCAGACGAAGGCTTCCTCGGCGATGTAGAGGTCGCTGCGGGCGAGGTTGTCGACGACCACCTCGTAGCCGAAGTCCTCGGCGATGGCGGTCACCGTGTTCTGGGTGATGCCCTCGAGCGCCCCGGCCGACAGCGGCGGGGTGATGAGCTTGCCGTGTCGGGCCACGAAGATGTTCTCGCCCGTGCACTCCGCGACGAGGCCGTTCGGCGCCAGCATGATCGCCTCGTCGTAGCCGGCCTTGAGGGCCTCGACCTTGGCGAGTGACGAGTTCACGTAGTTGCCGGTGGTCTTGGAGGCCGGCGGCATCGTGTTGTGCTCGTGGCGGGTCCACGACGAGATCTTCATCCGCACACCCTTCTCGACGGCGTCGTCGCCGAGATAGGCGCCCCACGGCCAGCAGGCGATGGCCACATCGACGGAACACGGAAGCGTGTTGAGGCCCATCTCGCCGTACCCGAGGTAGGCGATCGGCCGGATGTAGCAGGAGTCCAGACCGGTCGACGCCACGGTGGTCTTGGTGGCCTCGATGAGTTCGTCGACCGTGTACGGGATCTCGAACCCGACGATCTGCGCCGAGTTGAACAGGCGCTCGATGTGCTCGGTGAGCCGGAAGACGGCCGGCCCCTCACTGGTCTCGTAGGCCCGGATCCCCTCGAACACACCCGTCCCGTAGTGAAGTGTGTGGGTGAGCACGTGGATCTGGGCCTTCTCCCAGTCGACGAGCTCGCCGTTCATCCAGATCTTCTCGGTGGGTGTGATGGGCATGGCGTCAGTGTCCCACGAGGCCGGCGATGGAGTCACCCACGTCGGTGGTGCTGCCGGTGACAGGTTGGGCACAGGCGTCCCGGATCCGCGTCGCCGCATCGGACTCAGCGAGGAAGTCCAACATGAGCGCAGCACTGAGGATCGCGGCAGTCGGGTTGGCCTTTCCGGTGCCCACGATGTCGGGCGCCGAGCCGTGGACGGGCTCGAACATCGATGGGCCGGTCCGGGCCGGGTTGAGGTTGGCCGACGACGCCAACCCGATCCCGCCCGACACGGCGCCCCCGAGGTCGGTGAGGATGTCCCCGAAGAGGTTGTCGGTGACGATCACGTCGTAGCG
>CBFCWZ010000209.1:0-6688 GCA_965601935.1 uncultured Ilumatobacteraceae bacterium | reverse complement strand
GCCAGACCACGGGGCTGCAGCTCATCGCCAGCGAGAACTTCACCTCGCCCGCGGTGATGCGGGCGACCGGTTCGGTCCTCACCAACAAGTACTCCGAGGGCTATCCGGGCAAGCGGTACTACGGCGGCAACATGGTGGTCGACGACATCGAGGCGCTCGCGATCGAGCGCGTCAAGGCGCTGTTCGGCGCCGAGCACGCCAACGTGCAGCCGCACTCGGGCGCCAACGCCAACATGTGCGCCTACCAGGCGCTCCTGGAGCCCGGCGACACGGTGCTGGGCCTCACGCTCGACCACGGGGGCCACCTCACGCACGGCGCGGCCGTCAACGCGAGCGGCATCCTCTACGACTTCGTCGGGTACGGCACCGGTGCCGAGGACCGGATCGACATGGAGGCCCTGCGCGAGTCGGCGATCGAGCACCGTCCGAAGATGATCGTGGTCGGCACGACCAGCTACCCGCGCCGCCTCGAGCCCGAGCCGTTCAAGGCGATCGCCGACGAGGTCGGTGCGTTGCTGCTGTTCGACATCGCCCACATCGCCGGCTTGGTGGCCGGCGGCGCACACCCGAACCCCGTGCCCTAC
Source organism: uncultured Ilumatobacteraceae bacterium (assembly GCA_965601935.1). Classification (GTDB taxonomy): domain Bacteria; phylum Actinomycetota; class Acidimicrobiia; order Acidimicrobiales; family Ilumatobacteraceae; genus CBFCWZ01. Next base: position 6,104 of record CBFCWZ010000209.1, on the reverse strand, counting down.
GCGGACGTGGTCACGTTCACGACCCACAAGACCCTGCGCGGGCCGCGCGGCGGGTGCATCCTGACCACGGAGGCGCACGCCAAGGCGATCGACAAGGCGGTCTTCCCGGGTTGGCAGGGCGGCCCGCTCGAGCATGCGATCGCCGGCAAGGCGATCGCGTTCTACGAAGCGGCGCAGCCGAGCTTCCGCGAGTACGCCCATCAGATCGTCGCCAACGCGTCCGCGCTCGCGGCAGCGCTGGCGGGTGAGGGCTTCGCGCTCGTGTCGGGCGGCACCGACAACCACCTGATGGTCGTCGACCTGCGGCCCTTCGACGAGGAGCTGACCGGCAAGCAGGCGCAGTCGACCCTCGACGAGGCGGGCATCACCCTCAACAAGAACACGGTGCCGGACGATCCCCGCAGCCCCTTCGTCACCAGCGGGGTGCGGATCGGCACCCCGTCGGTCACGACGCAGGGGATGACCGAACCCGAGATGACGGTGATCGCGTCACTGATCGCACGGGCGCTGCGGCAGCGCGACGATGCCGAGGCGGTCGCAGTCGTCCGCAAGGAAGTCGCCGAGCTCTGTGCACGCTTCCCCGCCTATCCCAACGGGCGCTGACCGGGGTCGAGGCTCGGGTCGGGCGGAGACGGCGTGGGACCAGAGCTCCGCGACTACCTGATCGTCGGCCTCTCCGCAGCCGGCGCGACCGCCATCGCGACGCCGATCGTCATCCGCCTCGCCAGGACGCGGGGTTGGGTGGTCGCGCCGAACGCACGGTCGGTGCACACCTCGCCGATCCCACACGTCGGCGGCCTGGCGATGCTCGTCGGGTTCCTGGTCGCGATGCTGGTCGCCCGCTCCTCGGGTTCGTTCGATGCGGTCTTCGTCGACAACGGCGAGCTGGTCGGGATCGTCATCGCCGTCCTGATCGTGTTCGCGGTCGGGTTCGCCGACGACATCGTCGATCTGGCGCCCCCGGGCAAGGTGACGGGCATCGTGATCGCCGGCGTGGTGCTCTCGTGGTACGGCGCGACCATCATCTACTTCCGCATCCCGTTCTACGACGTGCTGATCCTGTCGAGCGACTGGACCCCGCTGGTGACCGTGCTGTGGCTGCTCGGCATGACCCAGGCGATCAACCTGATCGACGGCCTCGACGGGCTCGCCGCCGGCATCGTGGCGATCGGCGCATCGGCCTTCTTCCTGTACGCGTTCAAGCTGGGCGAGCTCGGTCTGCTCCTCCCGGACAACAGCGGCCCGCTGCTCGCGATCGTCGCGGCCGGGGTGTGTGCCGGGTTCCTGCCGTACAACTTCAATCCCGCCCGGGTGTTCATGGGTGACAGCGGGGCGTTCCTGGTCGGGGCGATGCTGGCGGTCTCGACGAGCATCGTCGGTGGCCGCGCCGACCCGAACACCCAGGCGTTCGTCGGCCAGACGTTCTTCTTCTTCGCACCGCTCGCGATCCCGCTGCTGATCCTCGGCGTGCCGATGCTCGACACGGCGTTCGCGATCGTCCGCAGGGCCTCGAAGCGGCAGGCGATCGACATCGCCGACAAGGGTCACCTGCACCACCGTCTCATGAACCTGGGCCACGGACACCGCCGCAGCGTCCTGATCCTGTGGACGTGGACCGCGTTGCTCGCCGCGTTCGTCCTCTATCCGGTCCTGACCGACGACAACCCGCGCTACCTGCCGTTCGGCGTGGGGGCGCTCGGCATCGTCCTGTTCACGGTGCTCCATCCCAGCGTCCGCCGCAAGCGGGCGGAACAGGTCGAGGCCGCACTGGATCGCCCGGCCTTCGAGCAGCTCGATCCGGACCGGCCGGAGCGCCGCGAGGCCCAGATCGAGGCGGGCGGGTCACCGCGCGACCCGTCGCCCGACGATGTCCCGCAGGGCGCGCCGGCCGGGACGGTCGTCGGCGCCGAGGTGTCGGCGGCGCCCGACGAGGTGTCGACCGACACCACGATCGACGTGTCGGGCGGGACGACGATCGACGTGTCGACGGGTGGGTCGACCGACGCCACCATCGATCGGTCCGACGTCGCGGACGGGGCGCCGTCGCCGGGCGCCGGGGAGGATCGGTCGTCCGAGTTGCCTGCGGGGGAGGCGGGCGAGTAATTTGTGCGTGCTTTCACAAGCCCGCTTCTCGCCGATGTGCGAGGATCGGCCCCCAACCCACCACCCATGAAGCTGCTGTTCTCCAACGTCCGAATCGGGCGCGCGTCCGACACCTCCGACGGTCGACGTGTCTATGCACAGGTCGACGACGGTCCGGGCAGTGGCGACGACACGCTCGGTCGCGGCATGGAGATCGCGCTGACCGTGGGTCTGTTCACGTTGCTCGGGTGGCTGCTCGACAACTGGCTGGGCATCTTCCCGGTGTCGACGATCGCGCTCGTGGTGTTCGCGTGCGTCGGGATGTTCGTCCGGCTCCGGTACGCCTACGAGGCCACGATGCAACGTCACGAGGCCGAGCGGGCCGAGCGCGTCCGGCAGCGGGAGGACGCCGGATGAGCGAGCAGCCGAGCGTCGTGACGCAGCTCGACGGTGAACCCGTCGAGATCCAGGTCACCGCCGACATGGTGAAGCGGGGCCTGCTGGTCGCCCCGATCGTCATCGGGATCTGTGCGCTCGTGTGGGGTTCGGCCGGTGCATGGTCGGCCGCGTTCGCGATCGGGCTCGTGCTCGTCAACTTCGCCGTCTCCGCGTGGCTGATCGCCACGACCGCGAGGATCTCGCTCGCGATGATGATGGCCGCCACGCTGTTCGGCTATCTGGTCAGGCTGGGCCTGATCATGCTCGCCGTCCTGCTCGTCCGCGACGAGGCGTGGATTTCGCTCCCGGCCCTCGGAGCGACCATCATCGTGACGCACCTCGGGCTCCTCGTGTGGGAGCTCAAGTACGTCGCCATCACCCTGGCCCACCCAGGCCTCAAACCCGCCCGCCCCTGAACGCCGACAACAGGAACACCTGAACGGACACCAACGTGCTCGCACTCGAATTCCCGCCGATCAACGAAATCCTCCGCTGGAGGGACCTGTTCCCGACCTTCAACAAGGTCGCGCTGATCGCCGTCGCGGCGTCGCTGATCGGGATCGTCATCTTCCTGCTGGCTTCCCGCAGGGACGCGATGAAGGCGCCCAAGGGGGTCCGCAACTTCGCCGAGGTGATCATCGAGTTCATCGAAGAGCAGATCATCATGCCGACGATGGGACGCAGCGGGTTCGGCTGGACGCCGTTCCTGCTGAGCCTCTTCGTCTTCATCTACCTGTGCAACCTGCCCGGCATCATCCCCGTGCTGTACATGCCGGCCACGGCTCGCATCGCGATCCCGGCGTTCCTGGCCATCCTCGTCTGGGTCATCTTCATCGGCGTCGGCCTGAAGCACCAGGGGATCGGCTACTTCAAGAACACGATGTTCCCACCCGGCGTGCCCGGCCCGCTCTACATCCTGGTCGCCCCGATCGAGTTCATCTCGACGTTCCTGGTGCGCCCGTTCTCGCTCACCGTCCGACTCTTCGCCAACCTGCTCGCCGGCCACATCCTGCTCGTCACCTTCTCGCTCCTGACCGAGGAGCTGATCCAGGGCGACAACGCGGCGCTGATCCCGGTGGGCATCCTCCCGTTCGGGATGCTGATGTTCATCACGGGCTTCGAGGTGATGGTCGGATTCCTGCAGGCCTACATCTTCACGATCCTCGCCGCGGTCTACATCGGCGGCGCCACCCACCCCGAGCACTGACGCTCGACCGAGTTCTCGACCCTCTCCCATCCAGACACCAACCAGGAGATCACATCCCCATGGAAGCACTTGCGATCCTCGCCCAGGCCATCGATGCCGACGGGCTCAAGGCCGCGGAGGCCGCCGGCTCGGCCGGCTTCGCATACGGCCTTGCCGCCATCGGCCCGGGCATCGGCATCGGCTACCTCGTCGGCAAGTCCGTCGAGGCGATGGCTCGCCAGCCCGAGGCCGCCGGCATGGTGCGTACCACGATGTTCCTGGGCATCGCCTTCACCGAGGCGCTCGCCCTGATCGGCTTCGTGGTGTTCATCCTCATCGGTCTGTGACCGATCGCCCCACATATTCGCCCCGTCCCACTACTCCCGCGAAGGAGCTGACGTGCTGACTGCCGTCGTGACGAGGGGACCGCAGATCGAAGTGAGCTTCGTCGCCGCCGAGGGCGGAGGCGATGGTCCGAAGACCTACGAGGAATCGTTGGACTTCTGCGAGTTCCCGTTTGACACCGAAGAGGAATTCACGGAGAGCGTCGAGAACGACGGCTACCCGTGCGAGGAGGGGCCGTCGCCGCTCGCCCTCGAAGCCAAGGAGCTCGCCTGGGGCGCGGGTGCGTTCATCGTGCTCGCGGTCCTCATGCGGTACTGGCTCTTCCCGGCGGTCAAGAAGGGGATGGACGCCCGCTACGCCCACATCCGTGGGGGCCACGAGGAAGCCGAGGCGGCGCGGATGTCGGCCCGCACCGAGGTCGCCGACTACGAGGCCGCGCTCGCCGAGGTGAAGGCCGAGGCGAACGCACGGGTCGACGCAGCCCGCCAGACGCTCGAAGCCGAGCGCACCGAGCGGCTCGCCGCGGTCAACGCCGCGATCGCCGCCAAGCGCGAAGCGGCCGCCGCCGAGTCCGCCGCCGCCCGCGAGGCGGTCTCGGCCGACATCGCCTCCGCGGTGGCCGACGTGACCAGCCGCACGGTCGAGCTCTCGATCGGCAGGCCACCCGATCCGGGCGCCGTGCAGACCGCGGTCGACGAGGCGATGGGATCGGCGGTGTCGTCATGACGGTCGCCACGATCATCGCCGCCGGCAAGGACATCGACCCGGCACGCTCCATCCACTGGCTGTTCCCCGCCCAGGCCGAACTGATCTACGGAACGATCTCCTCGTTGATCATCTTCGGCCTGCTGTGGAAGTTCGCCGGGCCGGCCATCAAGAAGGCGATGGCCGGACGCTCGGATCGCATCCAGGCCGAGCTCGACGAGTCGGCCGAGGCCAAGGCCGACGCGGAAGCCGAGGCGAGCAGCATCCGCCAGGCTGCCGGCGACATCGGGGCCGAGCGGGCCCGACTCTTCGCCCAGGCCGATGCGCAGGCCGAGTCGCTCCTGGTCGAGGGTCGGGAACGGCTCGAGGCCGAGGTCGCGGAGATGGAGGCCCGAGCCGACGCCGACATCGCCGCCGCCGCCTCCCGCGGCGCGGACGAGCTGCGCTACGAGATCTCGCGGCTGGCGACGCAGGCGACCGATCGGGTGCTCGCGGGCGGCGCGGTCGATGCCGGGACCCAGCAGGCCCTGGTCGAGGACTTCATCGCGAAGGTGGGCCGGTCGTGAGCCGACGGAGCGCCGACGTGAGCATCAGTGTGGAGGAGAACCGATGAGCGACGCACGCATCGACGGGTACGCCCGTGCCCTGTTCGAGGTCGCACGGGCCGAGGGCACGCTCGACGAGGTCGAGGACGAGCTGTTCCGGTTCGCCCGCTCCTACGAGTCGAGCGACGCCCTGCGCAGCGCCCTGACCGACGAGGCGGTGCCCGCCGGCAAGCGCCAGGCGATCGTCGAGGACCTGCTCGGCGGGAAGGCCACGGCGACCACGACGCAGCTGGTGTCGATGGTGGTCGGTTCCGGCCGCGGTCGCGATCTGCCGGCGATCATCGACAAGCTCGTCGCCCGGGCCTCGAACTCCAAGCAACTCGAGGTCGCGGAGGTACGTTCCGCCGTCGCCCTCACCGACGACCAGGAGACCCGCCTCGCCGCAGCGCTCGCGAACGCGACCGGCAAGCAGGTCAACCTGAAGGTCATCGTCGACCCGTCCATCATCGGGGGGATCGTCGCCACGATCGGTGACACCGTCATCGACGGCACCGTCCGCACCCGCGTCGAACAGCTGAAGAGCCGTCTCTGAGGTCGACGGCCCACGTGTAGGAGCACACCGAACCATGGCAGAACTCACCATCTCCGCCGCCGACATCGCGTCGGCGCTCAAGAAGAACCTCGACGGTTTCGAGCCGTCGGTCGAGGCCCGCACCGTGGGACGCGTCGCCGAAGTCGGCGACGGCATCGCCCGTGTTTCGGGTCTGCCCGAAATCGAACGCAGGAGTCTGTCTCACGCGCTC
>CBFCWZ010000208.1:0-6709 GCA_965601935.1 uncultured Ilumatobacteraceae bacterium | reverse complement strand
GGAGGAGTGAGAGCTCACTTCTCTCGCTTCTGAATGTTGGCCCACTCGTCCCTGAGCCCGACCGTCCGATGGAACAGCATCGGGCGGTCGGGATCGGCGGCGAAGTAGCCCAGTCGCTCGAACTGGACCACGCCACCGGGTGCGACCTCGGCGAGGCTGGGCTCGACCTTGCAGCCGGTCAGCAGTTCGCGCGAGTCGGGGTCGACGTCGTCGAGGGGCTCCCCCGTGGCCTCGCCCGGCACCTCGGTGGAGAACAGCCTCTGGTAGAGCGCCACCGAGGCGTCCTCGGCGTGGGCCGCCGACACCCAGTGCATCGTCGACTTCACCTTCCGGCCGTCGGGGGAAGCACCGCCCAGGGTGGCGGGGTCGTAGGTGACGTGGACCGCGGTGACGTTGCCGTCGCCGTCGGAGTCGAACCCGGTGGCTGTCACGAAGAAGGCGCCGCGCAGCCGCACCTCGCGCCCTGGGGTGAGCCGGTAGTACTTCGGCGGCGGCTCGGCCTTGAAGTCGTCCTGTTCGATCCACAACTCACCGGAGAAGGGGACCTCGCGCGTTCCGGCATCGGGATCCTCCGGGTTGTTGACGAGCTCGACCCACTCGACGACCGGTTCCCCGTCGTCACCGGTTGGCCAGTTGTCGATCACGACCCTCAACGGGCGGAGGACGGCGAGGCGACGGAGCGCCACCTTGTTCAGCCGCGTGCGCACGAACGATTCCAGTAGCTCGATCTGGTTGCGGCTGTTGGTGCGTGCGACACCCACGAACTCGCAGAACTCGCGGATCGACTCGGCCGGATAGCCACGCCGTCGGAGGCCCCGCAGGGTCGGCATGCGCGGGTCGTCCCAGCCGTCGACCGTGCCGTCCTCCACGAGCTTGGCCAAGCGTCGCTTCGAGGTGACCGTGTGGGTCAGTTCGAGACGGGCGAACTCGGTCTGGCGGGGCTGATCGAACGGCAGAGGGAGGTGCTCGAGATACCAGTCGTAGAGCGGGCGGTGGCTGTCGAACTCGAGCGTGCAGAGCGAGTGGGTCACACCCTCGATCGCGTCGCTCTGGCCGTGGGCCCAGTCGTAGGTGGGGTAGATCTTCCAGGCGTCGCCGGTGCGGTGGTGCGCGGCGTTGCGGATCCGGTACATGACGGGGTCGCGCATCTGCATGTTCTCGTGCTGCATGTCGATACGCGCCCGAAGCACCTTGGCGCCGTCGGGGAACTCGCCGTCCCGCATACGCCGAAACAGGTCGAGGCTCCCTTCGGCCGCCCGGTCCCGGTACGGGCTCTCCACTCCTGGCTGGCCGTACCCGCCGCGCTGGGCCGAGATCGTGTCACCGTCCTGCTCGTCGACGTAGGCGAGACCGTTCTCGATGAGGAGTTCCGCCCACTCGTAGAGCTGTTCGAAGTAGTCGCTGGCGAACAGCGCCGACTCCTCGCTCACGTCGTAGCCGAGCCACTGGAGGTCGGCCACGATCCCTTCGACGTACTCCCCCTCCTCGGCGACCGGGTTGGTGTCGTCGAAACGGAGGTTGCAGGCTCCGTCGAACTGTTCGGCCAGCCCGAAGTCGACGCTGATCGCCTTGGCGTGCCCGATGTGCAGGTAGCCGTTCGGCTCCGGGGGGAACCGCGTCTGCACCCGCCCACCGAACGTCCCCTGCTCGTTGTCGCGGGCGATCAGCTCGCGGATGAAGTCGGTCCGTCCGTTCTCGGGCTCTGCCATATCGGCACCCAGTATGGAGCGCGCCGTCGCCCGGACCACGCCGAATCCAACGGGGGCAGGACCGGTTCGACTGACGTCGGCTCAGGAGACGTCGGCGGCAAAGCGTTCCGAGGCGTCGATCGAGCCGCCGATGCGCAAGTACAGCCCGTCCAGATCGACACCCTCGGTGCTCTTCTGACCCCGCCGGTACCTCGCGTACACGCCATGGACGATGCACGCGGTCTTGAACGAGTTGAACGACCGGTAGTAGCTGAGCCGGGAGAGGTCGGCACCGGTGACCTCGGCGTAGATGCCGATCAGGTCGTCACGTGAGGAGAACCCCGGCAGAGCGGTTGGTGCGACCCCGGAACCCGGGTCGTCCCGCTCGGTCCAGGCGTTCAGGGCGTAGGCGAAATCGGCCAACGGGTCACCGAGGGTGGCGATCTCCCAGTCGAGGATCGCCACGACGTCGCCGTCGGTGCCGACCATTGCGTTGTGCAGCCCGTAGTCCCCGTGCACCACCCGCGCCGGTCCCTGTTCGGGCATCTGCGACTCGAGCAGGCCGTGGAGTTCGTGGATCCGCGGGTCGTCGTACTCCGCCGCCTCGGCCGACGCCACCCAGGATCCGTACCACGTCCGCAACTGCCGGCTGACGTAGCCGTCGTGGCGGCCCAGGTCACCCAGCCCGACGTCCGACGGATCGATCGAGTGGATGGCGGCCAGAGTGCCGATGAACGAGGGACCCACGCGGCCGCGCGCGGCCTCGTCGAGGTGGGCGGCGGTCTGCTCCGCGGTGTAGAGCGCCTGACCCTCGACCTTGCCCATCACGTAGAAGTGGCGCTCGCAGACGGCCTCGTCCTCGCAATAGGCGACCGGGAGCGCCACGGGGATCCCCACAGGGTGCAACGCTTCGATGATCCGGTACTCCCGGAACATGTCGTGCGCCTTGGGCAGCAGTTCGCCCTGCGGAGGACGCCGGATCACGTACTCGTCGCCGTTCGCGTCGACCAGGAGATAGGTCAGGTTCGAGTGCCCTCCCTCGAGGCGGGTCCACGTCACCGGTGGGGCCACCGGCGTGTGGGCGGCGAGCCACGGCTCGACGGTGGCCGGATCGAACCCCACCGGTCGGTCTGACGTCATATGCCGCAGTGTTGCCGGTCGGCTCGCCCGAGTCGGTATCGAAGACCGGTGCAGGCGTGCCGCTCATGGGAGAATCCCCGCCAGGACCCAGATGAGCCACGATCACCACGGAATCGGACACGGAGCTGCCGGTCGCGCCGGCGCCCGGCACAAGAAGCGGCTGGTCGCCGCGTTCGGCGTCATCTTCACCTTCTTCGTGGTGGAGGTGGTCGCCGGCTTCGCGACGAACTCGCTCGCCCTGCTGTCCGACGCCGGGCACATGCTCACCGACGTGATCGGGATCGGGATGGCGCTCGCCGCGATCCAGCTGGCCGACCGCTTCCGGGAGAGGTCGGCGCAGGCCTCCTCCCCCCATACGTTCGGGCTCTACCGGCTGGAGATCCTGGCTGCCCTCCTCAACGCGCTCCTCCTGTTCGGGGTCGCGTTCTGGGTGCTGATCGAGGCGGCGCGACGCCTCACGGGAGATGTCGAGGTCGCGAGCGGTTGGATGCTCGCAGTTGCCGTCGTCGGCCTGCTCGCCAACCTCGTCGCCTTCTGGCTCCTTCGTCCCGGCGCCGCGGAGTCGGTCAACGTCGAGGGCGCCTACCTCGAAGTCGTGGCCGACACGCTCGGCTCCGTCGGGGTGATCATCGCCGCCGTGACGATCCAGCTCACCGGCTGGACGTGGGTCGACCCCGCGGTGGCCGCTCTCGTCGGTGTCTGGATCCTTCCTCGCACATGGCGGCTGGGTCGCAACGCCGTCCGGATCCTGCTCCAGGCCGCTCCGGCCCACGTCGACCCGGCACAGCTCTACGACGCCCTACGAGGGCTCGACGGAGTGGTCGACGTCCATGACCTGCACGTGTGGACCCTCACTTCCGACATGCACGCCGCGTCCGCCCACCTCGTCACCGAGGACGACGAGGACATGCACGCAGTGCTCGACCGGGCGAGGGATCTGGTCACGGTCGAGTACGCGATCGATCACGGCACCTTCCAGGTGGAGCCGCGCTCACACGAGGGCTGCGAACACGTCGATTGGTGACGGCCGGACAGCCGCCGCGTCAGTGGGTGTGATGCTCGGTGAGGTCGGCGACGCGGCTGGCCACCACGGGGAGCATCTTCACGGCGATCAACGGAGCCTCCTCCAGAACCACCTGGAACGAACGCCCGTCGATGTCGAGAACGAGCACCTCGGTCTTCGTCGTGACCGTGGCGTGGCGTTGGGCATGAGTGAGAAGGGCCATCTCGCCGGCGAACCCACCGGGGCCGATGTCGGCAATGTGCTCACCTTCCTTGGTGACCTCGAGGGTGCCCTCCATCACCACGAACATCTCGTGGGCGAACCGCCCCTCGGTCATGAGCACCTTGCCGGCCGGGAGCCGGAGTTCGGTGCTGGCCGAGGCGAGCACGTCGAGTTCGTGCCGGTCGAGGTCGGCGAACAACGGGACCGACTTCAGATGCTCGTGATACTCGTTCTTCGCCATCGAGGATTCCTTCCGTGGGGGGTGCTGATCGCGTCTCCCCCGCATCATTTCACGTCACCGCCACTGCACCAGTGACCGAAGTCCCTCAGCGCCGAGGTGCTCGGCGACGGCATCAGCGTCGTCAGCTGACATTCGTGGGAGCGTCAGGGGCTCCCGCCGCGGTGATCCGCACTGCCGCTCCGACGAGCGCGACCAGCGCCAGCAGCCCGAGCGCACCCACGCCCACGAACGCCGCCTCCGGGCTCCGGTCGAACACCGGCACCCACATCAACGGCCCGAGGGCGTGGCCGAAGAAGCGGAACGACATCACCGACGACAAGGCGCCGCCCCGGTTGTCGGGGACGGCCACCGCCGAGAGATTCTGGAGGTTGATCACGAGGAAGCCGGTGAATCCCCCGGCGATCATCCACATCGCGGCGAACCACCCGGCGCTGGCGAAATACCCGAGCGGTGCCACGAGCGCCGAGAGCGCGAGACACGAGACGGCGGAGGCCTTCACCGCCCCCCACTGGTCGAGCAGCCGACCCCATGTGGGTCCGAGCAGCATCGAGGCGAACCCGCCGAGGAAGAGCACGGCCCCGCCCGCCGCAGAGCCGACATCCAACTCGTCGCGGAGGAACAGTCCGACGATCACTGCGGCTCCCAGCGGCCCTGCGGCGGCGGCGAACGCGGCGATCCAGAGAAGCACCATCTGCACGGTGAGGAGCGGCCTGATCGGAGGTGCGGCCGCGGCCGGACGAGGATCACCGTTGGGCGGACGGGTGGCGAGCAGGAGGGCGACGACCGCCACCACGACGAACACGAGACGCCAGTTCGCCCGTGCCAGCAACCCGGCCACGAACGGGGCCAGGGCGGTCCCGGCGGCCTGGAAGCTGGAGAAGACGCCGATCGCCCGACCCAACCTGCCTGGGGCGATCACCTCGGTCAGCCCGGCCAGCAGCATCGGGGTGACGAATGCGTTGGCAACCCCCTGCAGTGCACGGGCGGCCACGAACAACCCGAGGGTCGGCGCGGCGATGCACACGACCGTTGCCGCGGCGTAGAGGAGGTACGTGGTTCGCGTCACCCGCCGCCGCCCCCAGCGCTCACCGAGCGTCCCCGACACGAGCAGCAACACCGCGAACGGGATGAGGTACGCGCTGAACGACCAGTTCACTGCGGCGGTGGAGGCGTCGAAGGTGTCACGCAGTTCGGGATAGATGGAGATCACCACCATCGTTCCGAACGGACCGAGGAAACCACCGAGGTACAGCGGCAGGGTGGCGTTCGTGAGGACGCGCTCGGAGGGCGGCTTCCCGCCCTTGCTGGTCGCCGCCTCCGTGGTCACCCGCGCCCGCCGCCGTCAGCTGCCGGTGAATCGTGGGGAGCGTTTCTCCACGAATGCAGCCGCTGCTTCCCTGTGATCGGCAGTCGACATGCTGCGAATCATCGCTGCCGCCTCCGCGTCGAGCGCTGTCGACAGGTCGCACGTGAGCGCCCGGTTCAAGTTCTCCTTCATGTACCGGAGCGCGATCGGGGCCCGGTCGGCGAGCCGCCGGCACCACTCGAGTGCGGCCTCGTCGAACCCCTCATCGGGTAGGACCTGGTTCACGATTCCCAGTTCGAGAGCCTCACCGGCGGACAGGCGCGGCGAGGTGAAGTACAGCTCTCGGGCCTTGGCAGTTCCGACCAGCTGCGTGAGGAACCAGCTCCCCCCGAAATCGCCTGAGGCGCCGACGTCGGCGAACGCCGGCACCACGATCGCCCGCTCGGCGGCCAAGCGGATGTCGGCGGCGAGCGCGATCGAGAACCCGGCACCGGCGGCAGCGCCCGGGAGGGCAGCAACCACCGGCTTCGGGAACTGGTGCAGGGCGAGCGACACCCACCGCTGCCGGAGGCGGAGGTCGGCGATCGTCTCCTCGGGCCCACCGAAGCTCGGGCGGCCACCGTCGCCGGCGCCGGTGTGGCTCTCGTGCATCCCTTTGACGTCGCCGCCGGCGCAGAACGCGCCGCCCGCACCGGTGAGCATGACGACCCTCACCTCCGGGTCGCCAGCGAGCTGTGGGAGCGCCGCGCCGAACGCGGCGTACATCGCCGTCGAGAGTGCGTTGCGACGCTCCGGCCGGTTGAACGTGAGCACACCGACGGCCCCGTCGACGTGGGCGAGGAGGTCGGGGGTCCCGGTTTCGATGGGTCGGCTCATGCGACGAGCCTGTCACGGCGATTCGGCAACCGTCGAAGGCGAGCCCGGGTCAGACGAGTGGAGTGTCCCAGCGGGAGTGTCAACAGCAGGTGTCCTCGATCGGCCGAGGGCGCACCGGATACCGGGCACCCGGTGTCGGCCCGAGGACAGCTGCTCTTCAGTCCGTGACTGCGGCGATCGGTTCCCCCCACCACGTCGTCGGAGCGTTCAGGAGGTCGGTCTGCTCCATGCCC
>CBFCWZ010000207.1:0-6714 GCA_965601935.1 uncultured Ilumatobacteraceae bacterium | reverse complement strand
CCACGCTCAGCCATCCCGAGTCCACCAGCCACCGCGACATGACCGCCGACGACCTCCAGTGGTGGACGGGTTGGACGAAGACACAGACCAGGAAAGGTCTGGCCGACGCCGAGGCGGTCGAGGTCGACCTCGACGACGGCGTGACCGGGTGGGTGAGGGCGGACGATCCGAGCCTCGACTCCTCACCGAGCGACGAGGTCGGGCCGTGGGTCGCCATCCTCCCGAGCCTCGATCCCACCACGATGGGATGGAAGCAGCGGGGGTGGTATGTCGACGATCGGCTGGTCCCCCGCCTGTTCGACCGGTTCGGCAACGCGGGACCAACCGTGTGGGCCGACGGACGAGTCGTCGGCGGCTTGGCCCAGTGTCGCGAGGGTCAACTCGCGGTCGAGTTGCACGAGGACCTCGCCGCCGAACACATCGGCCTGATCGAGGAGGAACTGATCCGCCTCCACCAGGCCATCGGCGACACGCGGTACAGCATCCGCTTCCCCTCCCCGTGCCACAAAGACCTCGTTGCCTGACGGCACGGGCACACGCCTGAGGACGTCGTCGCCCTCGAAAACCCCGAGCAGGTCCGGTCCGACACGGCCGCGCACGGTGTCGTCGTGAGGAGTGCTTCGGCCTGTGCGAAACGCCGAGAGTGGCGGTCGTCCCATACCCGTCGACGGCCATGCCCGCGGGATCAGAGTGGAACTGCACGACCTCGGGGCCGGGCCCACCGATCAGATCGTCGGCATCCGGACCCCGCTCAGCGCCCGCTGGACATCAGGAGGCCGCCGAGGAGGGCGATCGCCGGGCCGATACCGATCACTTCGAAGTACATCTCGGTCTCCTCGATGTCGATCAACGTACGCAGCACTTGGACGAAGAAGGCGATCGCCAGTACTGCGGTGGCCAGCCCGAGGAGCACCGTGATCCAGCGGGGGATGCGGAAGATGGCGAGGACTGCGCCCAGCCCACCCAACACGAGCAGCGTCACCCCCAGGCTGTTGCCGTTGACGATGCCGCTGTCGAGCAGGTAGTCCACCGGCAGTTCGAGCGCCGAGTCGAACTCGTCCATCCACGGCAGTAACACGGCCAGCACGACGAGGAGCCCGCCCAACAGCGTGGCCACGCCCTCCTTGGGGAAGCGGAACCACGACGACTCGGCCCGGGCGGCCTCAGTGGCGATGACCCTCGCCCGCTCCTCGATCTCGGGGGCGCGTCCGGCCGCCGCGTCCTCCGCCGCCTGCTTGTCGGCCGCTGCCGCAGCCCGCAGGGCGGCGGTCCGTTCGGCCGATTCCGTGGCTGCGGCAGCGGCTTCCTCCGCGGCGGCCACCTCGGCCTCCCGCGCCAGTCGTCGCGCCGCGATCGCGCGGAGCTCGGCGGCGTGCTCCTCGGCCAGCTCGACGGCAACCTGGGCCTCGCGCTCCTCCGCCGCGTCGCGCGCCAGCCGCGCCGCGTTCTGCAACTCGACCTCGCGTTGTGCCGCGTCGGCGGCTTCGTCGGCCCGCCCCTCCTGCATCGCCGCCACGCGCTCGGCCGAGGCGAGTGCGGCAGCTCCTTCGGCCGCGTCGGCGGCGGAGCGCTCCTCGTCGGCGTGGGCCTGCCGCGCCAGACGACGGCGCTGTCGTGCCGACTCGGTCACCTCCGCCCACTCGGCGTCGTCGAGCATTGGGGGGATCCTGTCCTCCTCCATGAACGCAGCGACGCCGCGCAGGAGAGCATCGAGGTGCGGATCGGCCGGACTCCCCTCCCACGGGACGAGGTCGGCGGCCTGCACCTGCCCGAACCCGAGGGGTTGGCGGACGTCGTCGAGCAGCACCGGCACGAGCACCCCACGCGACTTGGCGACCTGGGCCTCCTCCTGCACCCACTCCGAGTCGACCGACTGTGCCGTCCACAGCACCACGACGCAGGCGGCGTCGGACAGGGCCTGCTCGATCATGTTGCGGAAAGCCTCACCCGCCTGGATGTCGCGGTCCCACCAGACCGGCCAGCCGCGCCGCTCGAGTACCTCGGCGACTGCCCGCGCCCGCTCCCTGTCGGCCGATTGGTAGCTGAGGAACACGTGCGGAGTTGCCGCAGGTCGTTCACCCGCCGCGGCGCCATCCGCACCGGTCGACGGTGCCCCCGGTGCGGGTTCGGTCGTGGCGTGGCTGCCCGACGACGGGGGAAGGAAGCCGCCGGACGCACCCTGCTGCGGCTCCGTCGCCTCGGGGACCGGGCACCCGCAGTGCGGACAGTGCTCGGCGCGGTCGGACACCTGCCCGCCACACTCCTCGCATCGGATCAGCGTCATCGGCGACACCCCCTCTGCCCATGATTTCACCACGTCAACGGTGCGGTCTACGACATCCCTTGGTCACACCCAGTTCCCGAGCGCGACGGTTTCGCTCGACACGACCCTCTGCGCCCGGACGTACTCCGCCGCAGGGCGGTGGTGGCAGGGCCCGGCGGCCTCGGCGTCACATGTCGCGCAGGCGTGTCCGGATGTACCTGGCGGCCGACCGGTAGTGGCTCGGGCCGGCGGCCTCGGCCCAGCGGCCCGGCGGCCAGTCGTTCCGCGCTCCGCTCATCGGGCTGCCGTAGAGATCGTCGTTCGACGCGTCGCCGATGAACCCGACCAACGCACCGTGGGCCGCACACAGGAAGCCGCACGCCTCGGCCCAGGCCAGGTCGGCCTGCCGGGCCCGGAGGTCGGCGGTGTAACGCGTCAGCTCGTCCCACCTGTACCCGGGCGCCGGGAACGCCACCTCCAAGCCGGCCTGCCCGTCCCGGTACCAGCCGAAGAACAGCCCGATCCAGTGCGCCCGATGGGCGATGACGTCCTTGATCGACGTGTCGTCCTCGTCCTTCGCGTACGCCACGTCATCGCCGACATCGTCGAGCAGTCGCGCCAGCTTCTCGTATTCCTTCGACGTCACCACCAGGAGCTCGTCCTTGTTCGTCGCCGCCATTCCGCCTCCTCTGTCCACCGCCGTGGGATCCACCCCATCGGAACGCAGCGCGGTTCACCAGGGCCGTACGATCAGTCTCGGGCGATCTCTCGCTGTCGACAACCCCAGCCGCGCCATCCCGAGACGGGTCCTCCCAGCGGGGCCGGTGAGCGGTCGGCCCCGCAGAGTGGCGCGACACCTACCGCGGGGGCGCAGCGCCGCGGATGACCTCGAGGAGAGTATCGGTGGGCACCATCGGTGGCAGCCCGATGCCGCTCACCGCTCCCAGCTCGTCCCAAGGGGCGAGGGCGGTGGCGGCTTCTTCGGGGGGCACCACGTGGAGGAACTCGTCCCACAGGCGGGTGAGCTCGTCGGGCACGACGCACGCTCCGGGTCTGGGGCGAGGGTTCGCGGCGATGACCGCCTGCACCTCTTCGCCGAAGCCCTGCTCGGTGAGCAGCCGCGAGTAGTTGTCGCCCATCGCGCAGAGGTAGAAGGCCAGGTTCGAGGCTCCCGCTGCCCGGCCGCGTTCCACGTCGGGATCGATGACGACCCCGGGAGGGATGAGCGGGATGAACGCGTCGTTGTCGAGACCGGCCTCCGATCGCATCTGCCGGATCTCGTCGAGTTGAGTGGCCGCGAACTCACGGCTGAGGAACACCGGAACCCAACCCGACGCCTGGAGTGACGCGATCCGGCGCAGTCGAGGCCCCATCCCGGCCACCACGATGTCCACCTCGTGGGGACCGGGCAGGCCGAGCCGGAGCGGCCGCGCATCTGTCGCATGGGTGAGGTTCGCCCGTCCTCCGCCGAGGAGGTTCGACACCTCGGCGAGCACACGCTCCATCTCCGCGGCCGGCCGGTGGTACCGAACATCGTGGAAGCCGTCGACGATCGACGGCGTCGACACGCCCAGCCCGAGGATGTAGCGGCCCTCGCTCACGTCGGCCAGCGTCGCCGCGCTCATCGCGATGGTGGCTGGGGTCCGCCCCCAGATCGACAGGATCGCCGACACCGGACGGATCTGCTCCGTGTTGACAGCGATCTCCGTGAGAAGAACGGTGGAGTCGTAGCCCCACGCCTCTGGAACGAGCACCGAGTGGTAGCCGAGTTCGTCGGCGAGGACCGCGCACTCGATGATCTGCTCCCGGGTGTGCATCGGCGTGAACCCGATGCCACGTCGAACGGCGCTCACGACGGATCGCCCGCGAGTCGGATCCAGGTCGATCGACCGCGGGCGATGTTCTTGCCGTCGGGTGCGACGACTGCCACATCGGACCGCAGTTTGCGCCCGTCCTGGCCGGCAGGCCGGGCGACGACCTGATACTCCACACCCACATCCGGGCTCTCCGAGATCAGGAGCGACAGCTCGCCGAGCATGACGGGTCCGATTTCGGCGGGCAGTTCTCCGGCCGTCAGCGTGCCGAACCCCGAGGGGCAGTCGACCGCGGCCCACACCCAGTAGTCGTCGGTCTCACCCTCGGCTGGTGTCCAGGTGTCGGCCTTGTACTCGCTCCCTTCGACGAACCCCGGATGGAGGAACAGCCCGTCCCCCGGTGGCCTCTCGTGACCGCATCCGAAGCACGCCGGGAACAGATGGGTGTCGAACACGTTCTCCCGCCACCACGCATTGCCCTCCGCGATGTGCTCGGCATCGAGCCGGGGAAGCGTTTCGAGATCTTCCGGCACATCCCACCGACGCGTCTGGGCGACCGGCCCGTGGGGACCGACGACGACGCTCCAGTCCTCGGGCCCGTCGGTGGGTCGGAGGTCGGTGTCGAGCGGTGGAGGCGCGGTCAGCCGGACGGTCGCCCGCCGCGAATCGGCTGCTCCGGCGAACACGCCACACGCGACACCGCCGTGCGCCGAATTCGGCGGTCCGTTGAAACGAGCATCGATACGCATGGCCTTGACTCCCCACTTCGGAACTGCTCCCATCGACGGTACGAATCAGAGGGAAACCGCTCCACGTCATTTGACACACTGCGATGAATCCGTCCCTGTGAGCGGAACGGCAGCCTCCGCACACGCATGGCCCGCGGCGCTCGACAGATCGGGACGCGCGTCTCGCGCCCGCGCCGTGCGGCAGCTGTTGCGCGCGGGGGCCGACTCCCTTGACACTCCCGACCGGCGGAGCACCTCGCCGGGGTGACGCCACGACCGGTGGATCCCCTGCGAGAATCGAACAGGTGAGAACGTGGATCGCTGTCGTCGGGGTACTGCTTGCAGTGTCGGCATGCGGCTCTGACGACGACGCCGGCTCGGACACCACCGAGACCACGACCACGCTCAGCAAGTGGCGTTACGCCGATGACGAGCCGGGGACTCTCCGCGCCAACCAGCCGCTGACCGACGCCGACCAGATCGCCGCGGCCGCCGCCGCGAAGGAGCTGGAAGCGTTCGTCGCAACGTGTGTCGAGAGCGTTCCGAAGCTGGCGTTCACCGGGAACGAGCAGGCCGTACAGATCTGGAACGACGCCGGCCAGAACGACGACCAGCTGCGCGAGAAGTGCGCCGACATCGGCCGGAACGACCCCGCCGCCCGGGAGTCGGTGGTGAAGGCGGCCGACGCGTTGACTGCCGAGCTGGCTGACGCCGCCTCCTCGACCACGACCACCACGACGATCGACCCGAACAAGGCCTTCATCTCCATCAAGTGCCCGCCCGAGGAGACCGAGGCAGTTGGCTCGTTCCGAGCGGAGTTCGACGTCGAACAGTCGGCCCCCGAGAACGTCAGCATCCGCGAGTGGGGCATCGACTACGGCGACGGCCGCAGCTACAAGGCCGGCTCCCAGCGCAGTGCCGAAGAAGAGCTGTACTGGCACAACTACTACGAGACCGGTGCCTTCGAGGTCACGGTGTGGATCGTCGACGCCGCCAACGAGCGGACCGAGGCGACCTGCACGTTCCGCTGGAGCAACTGAGGTTCTCGTCGTCGTCACCGCACGCGGCAAGAGCAATTGCCGCGAGCGGCACGGCGAGTAGAGCGACACGGTTGTCCCCGATGTGACCCTCGAGGGGTGTCATCTGTTCGGGCGCCCGCCAACCCGGCCAGGTTCCACCGAGAACCACCTCGCTCCGACGGTCAGCGAAGCCGTTCGATCTGGCCGCGCAGCCATTCGTCCTTGTCGGCGCCGTACCGCTCGGCGATCGAGGTGCCGACGAACATCTCCGCCCCGTGTGGCGCGCCGGCGTGGACACGCAGGTCGGTCGGAACCCCCGCTTCGTAGAGCCGCATCGCGTAGGCCACGTCCTCGTCGCGGAACCCGTCGGCACCCCCGACACACACGTACGCAGGTGGAAGGCCCGACAGGTCCTCCGCCCGAGCGGCCGCCGCGTATCCCGGGATGTCGTCGCTGCCGTAGAGGTCCCCCAGATACGACCGCCAACCGAACTCGTTGGACACCTTGCTCCACACGATCAGGTCGTCGAGCCGGCTCGACGGGGTCACCTGCCGGTCGTCGACCATCGGGCAGTCGAGCAGCTGGAACTGGACCTCCATCTCCCCGCGGTCGCGTACCAGGAGGGCGAGCGCCGCACACAGCCCACCGCCTGCACTGACCCCGGTGATCCCCACCGCCGAGGGATCGATGCCGAGCTCCTCCGCGTTCTGGAAGGTCCACGCGAGTCCTGCGTAGCAGTCCTCGAGCGGGGTGGGATATGGGGCCTCGGGTGCCAGCCGGTACTCCACCGACACTCCGATCACGCCGAACGTGGGACACCAGTGGTCGAGCCACGCGTCGTGCATGTCGAGGCTGCCGGCGACATAGCCACCGCCGTGGATGGCGTACAC
>CBFCWZ010000206.1:0-6858 GCA_965601935.1 uncultured Ilumatobacteraceae bacterium | reverse complement strand
CATGCCGCGGCGGCGGTCGTGGTCGGCCCCGAGGGCACCGCGGAGGACCCGCAGGGTGTCCCGGTGTTCGCCTGGAAGGGCGAGACCCTCGAGGAGTACTGGTGGTGCACCGAGCAGATGATGACGTGGCCCGATGCGGCTGACGGCACCGTCCACGACGGCCCGAACATGATCCTCGACGACGGCGGCGACGCCACGTTGCTGTTGCACAAGGGCGTCGAGTACGAAAAGGCCGGTGCGGTCCCCGACCCGACCGGGGCGGACAACCCCGAGTTGGCGATCGTGCTGGGCCTGCTGCAGCGCACGCTGAAGAGCGACCCGGGCAAGTGGACTCGCATGGCCGCAGCCGTCAAGGGTGTCACCGAGGAGACCACCACGGGGGTCAAGCGCCTCTACAAGATGATGGAGGACGAGGAGCTGCTGTTCCCGGCCATCAACGTGAACGACTCCGTCACCAAGTCGAAGTTCGACAATCTCTATGGCTGCCGCCACTCATTGGTCGATTCCATCTCCAGGGCCACCGACGTGATGATCGGCGGCAAGACCGCCGTGGTGCTGGGCTACGGCGACGTCGGCAAGGGATGCGTCCAGTCGCTCCAGGGCCAGGGCGCCCGCGTCATCGTCACCGAGGTCGACCCCATCAACGCACTCCAGGCAGTGATGGAGGGCATCCAGGTTCTTCCGATCGAGGACGTGGTGGAGACTGCCGACATCTTCGTGTCGGCCACCGGCAACAAGGACATCATCACGATCGACCACATGGAGCGGATGAAGCACAACGCGATCGTCTGCAACATCGGCCATTTCGACAACGAGATCGACATGGCCGGCCTCGCTCGTTCGGGCGCCGTCCGTGACGAGCTGAAGCCGGGCACCGACGTGTGGCGGTTCGAGGGCGGACGCCAGGTCATCGTGCTGGCCGAGGGTCGTCTCGTGAACCTCGGATGTGCCACGGGCCATCCGAGCTTCGTGATGTCGTGCTCGTTCGCCAACCAGGTGATCGCCCAGATCGAGCTGTTCCAGCACACCGCCGAGTACCCGCTCGACGTGTACGTGCTACCGAAGCGGCTCGACGAGAAGGTGGCCCGCCTCCATCTCGAGGCCTTGGGTGTGAAGCTGACCGCTCTCACCGATGATCAGGCCGAGTACATCGGCGTCGAGCCGAGCGGCCCGTTCAAGCCCGAGCACTACCGCTACTGAGGAAGGGGTTCCGACCCCCGCCGCTGTGTCACACCCCCTCGTCAGAGTGGGGTGCATGATCTTCGAATCGAGTTGCGCAGGCTGCCGGCGACCTGGCCCGGTCATCTGCACCACGTGCCGCATGGCGCTCCTCGGGCGTCCGCCGGCGGGGGTGCCAGAAGGTGTCGTGGTCGCGCTTCCCTATGCGGGGCGGGTCCGCGACATCATGCTCGGCCTGAAGTACCGCAACCGGCGGGCGGTGGCGCGGCACCTCGCCGGGCTCTTGGTCAACCGGCTGGTGGCCGAGGGCCTGCACGACGACTACGACGCCGTCACATGGGCTCCCACCACCGGCAGCCACCGTCGCCAGCGCGGCTTCGACCAGGCCGAGGTCATCGCCCGTACGGCGGCCCGTCAGCTCCACCTTCCGAGCCGCCGCCTGCTCGTCCGGCGCGGTGGTGGGTCCGGCCAGACCGGGCGGTCGCGCTCGGAGCGACTGCACGCACCCGACTTCGCGGCCCGTCCGGGCGTCGCTGGTCTCCGCGTCCTGCTCGTCGACGACGTCGTCACCACGGGCTCCACGCTGCAGGCTGCCTGTACCGCGCTCGAGCAGGCCGGCGCCGAGGTGGTGCCGGCAGCGGTCGCGGCCACGCCCATGCCGGCAATGGCCGATGCTGCTCCCCGTGGCTCCGTCCAGGCCCTCGCGGGTCGACGCGTCGCCTGAGTCCTGGGTCGGGGCACCGGTAGGCTGATCGGCCTCATGGGAATCCTCGATCGCATCCTCCGCGCCGGCGAGGGCAAGAAGCTCAAGGCACTCCAGGGCATCGTGCCCGACGTCAACGCCCTCGAACCAGAGATGGAGCGGCTCTCCGACGACGCGCTGCGGGCCAGGACCGGCGAGTTCCGCCAGCGCCTCGACAACGGCGCCGACGTCGACGACCTGCTCCTCGAGTCCTTCGCCACCATGCGCGAAACGGCGCGCCGGGTCATCGGCCAGCGTCACTACGACGTCCAGATCATGGGTGGGGCTGCCCTCCACTTCGGTTGGGTCGCCGAGATGAAGACCGGTGAGGGCAAGACGCTGGTGTCGACGCTGCCCGTCTACCTCAACGGGCTCACGGGCAAGGGCGTCCACCTCGTCACGGTGAACGACTACCTGGCCCGACGCGACGCCGAGTGGATGGGCGAGATGCACCGCTGGCTCGGCCTCGACGTCGGCCTCATCATCCCCGGCTACCGCACGAAGCCGGCCGAGAAGCGCAAGAGCTACGGCGCCGACATCACCTATGGCACCAACAACGAGATGGGCTTCGACTACTTGCGCGACAACATGGCGCAGAAGCTCGAGGACAAGGTCCAGCGGGGCCACAGCTACTGCATCGTCGACGAGGTCGACTCGATCCTCATCGACGAGGCACGCACTCCGCTCATCATCTCGGGCCGCGTCGCCGACGCCGCCAAGCTCTACTACCGCTTCGCCTCGATCGTCCGCTCCCTGACGCGCGACGTCGACTACGAGTTCGAAGAGGACAAGCGGGTCGTCGTGCCGACCGAGGAGGGCATCGAGAAGGTCGAGGCCGCTCTCGGCGTGGAGAACCTCTACGACAACGTCCAGGCCAACTTCGTCCACCAGTTCACCGTGGCCCTGAAGGCCAAGGAGCTGTACCAGCGCGACAAGGACTACATCGTCCAGGGCGGCGAGGTGAAGATCGTCGACGAGTTCACCGGCCGCATCCTCGAGGGACGCCGCTGGTCCGAGGGCATCCACCAGGCCGTCGAGGCCAAAGAGGGTGTGAAGATCAAGGAGGAGAACCAGACTCTCGCCACGATCACACTCCAGAACTATTTCCGGATGTACGACAAGCTCGCCGGCATGACCGGTACTGCCTCGACCGAGGCTGCCGAGCTGATGAGCACCTATGAGCTGGGTGTGGTCCCGATCCCGACGAACCGGCCGGTGCAGCGCGACGATCAGGCCGACCTCATCTACAAGACCGAGCAGGCCAAGTTCAACGCCATCATCGACGACATCGAGCCGCGCAACCAGGCCGGCCAGCCGATCCTCATCGGTACCGCCAGCGTCGGTCGCAGCGAGTTACTGGGTCGGCTGTTGACCGACCGCGGCATTCCCCATGAGGTCCTCAACGCGAAGCAGCACACCCGAGAGGCCGAGATCATCACCCAGGCCGGTCGCCTGGGGGCCGTCACGGTGGCCACGAACATGGCCGGTCGTGGTGTCGACATCAAGCTCGGCGGCAACCCCGAGGGCCTCGCCGAGCGCGACGTGGTGCGCGAGGGGTACGACGCGGGTCTCCTCGTCGACGAGTTCGAGCTGTCGGTTCCCCTCGACCAGATGCCCGAAGAGTTCCAGGAGGACCGCGCGAAGGCGTTGGCCCGCTACGAGGAACTGCTCGCCGCGTACGAGGCCGAGTGCGCCGCCGAGGGCGACGTGGTCCGCGACCTCGGCGGGCTCTACGTCATCGGCTCGGAGCGACACGACAGCCGCCGGATCGACAACCAGCTGCGTGGACGTTCCGGCCGTCAGGGCGACCCCGGCGCGAGCCGGTTCTTCCTGAGCCTCGACGACGATCTGATGCGTCTGTTCGCCACCGGCGCGCTCAACTACGTGATGGGCCGGGCCCTGCCCGACGACGAGGCCATCGAGGCGAAGATGGTGACCAAGGCAATCGAACGGGCCCAGACCACGGTCGAGACCAAGAACGCCGAGATCCGCAAGAACGTCCTCAAGTACGACGAGGTCATGAACGAGCAGCGCAAGGTGATCTACCAGCGCCGCGATCAGATCCTCGAGGGTGAAGACCTCAAGGTGGCGGCGATGGAGTACCTTGCCGAGGCGGTCGACTCGCTCATCTCGAGCCACTGCGCCTCGGTCTCCGATGACGAGTGGGACCTCGACGGTCTGGCCAAGGAACTCACCACGTTCTGGCCCAACGACTTCACCGAGGAGTCGCTGCGCGCCTGTGCTGACACCGACGAGATCTACGACCTCGTCATGGCCGACGCCACGAAGCACTACGAGAGCCGTGAAGACGAGCTGGGCGCCGACGTGTTGCGTCAAGTCGAGCGCCAGGTGATGCTGCGCATCATCGATCAGCGCTGGCGTGAACACCTGGAGGAGATGGACTACCTCCAGGGGGGCATCAACCTGCGCGCGATGGGCCAGAAGGACCCGCTCACGGAATGGCAGCGTGAGGGCTTCGAGATGTTCGGGGCCATGATGACCGGCATCGCACAGGACTTCGTGAAGTACGTGATGCACGTCCAGGTGCTCGACAACCAGGCGGGCACGCCCGTCACGAACGAGGTGGAGCCCGCCGTCCAGAACGTGCAGACCACGTCCTCCGACGACGATCAGACGAGCGGGTTCGCGGCGGCCGCACGCGCCGCGGTGGCCGACGGCGACCTGCCGCAGGAGGCCGCGCCGGTCCCCCAGCCGGCCGCGGCGACCAAGCAGCAGACCGTCGTCAAGGACGAGTTCGAGAAGACCCCTCGCAACGCTCCTTGCCCGTGCGGTTCCGGCAAGAAGTTCAAGCTGTGCCACGGCGCCGCCTGAACCGGGGGGAGCTCTCACCACAGTCATGCGCGACTTCACGACCGACATCAAGGATCTGCAGAGGCGGCTCGACGAGGCATCCAGCTACCTGACCATCGCCGACAGCCGCGAGCGATTCGCCGTGCTCGAGGCCGAGATCGCCGACCCTGGCCTCTGGGACGATCAGAACCGGGCGAAGCAGCTGAACGCCGAGTACGCCAACCTGAAAGACGATCTCGGCGTGTACGACGGCCTCCACGATCAGGTGGTCGATATCGAGGTACTCCACGAGCTGGCGCGCGAAGAGGACGACGAGAGTCAGGAACCCGAGATCGCCGGGCAGGTCGCCGCGGTGTCGGCCGAACTCGACCGGCTCGAGCTGCGCAGCCTGTTCACAGGGGAGCACGACGACAGCGACTGCATCGTGCAGATCAACGCGAAGGACGGTGGCGTCGACGCCCAGGACTTCTCCGAGATGCTCCTGCGGATGTACGAGCGCTGGTGTGAACGGCGAGGGTTCTCGATCTCCCTGAACGGCGTCTCCGAGGGGCAGGAGGCGGGAATCATGTCCGCCGAGGTCACGATCAGCGGTCGCTACGCCTACGGTCTGATGTCCGCCGAGCGAGGCACCCACCGTCTCGTGCGGATCAGCCCGTTCGACAACCAAGGCCGCCGTCAGACCTCGTTCGCGGCAGTGCAGGTGTGGCCGATGCTCGACGACGTCGACATCGACATCGACGACTCCGACATCCGCATGGAGGTCTTCCGGGCCTCCGGCGCCGGCGGCCAGCACATCAACAAGACCTCGTCCGCGGTCCGTCTCATCCACGAGCCGAGCGGTCTCGTGGCGAGCAGCCAGGAGGAGCGCAGCCAGCTCCAGAACCGGGAGCGGGCGATGGGCCGTCTCACGGCGATGATCGCGGCCAAGGCCGAGGAGGACCGTCAAGCCGAGCTCGACTCCATCGCCGGCAAGCAGGCCCAGGTGGGCTGGGGTAGCCAGATCCGCAGCTATGTGATGCAGCCCTACCAGATGGTGAAGGACCTGCGCACCGAACTCGAGACCGCCAACGTGCAGAGCGTGTTCGACGGCGACATCGACATGTTCGTCGAGGGGTACCTCCAGATGCGCCGCGCCCAAGGCGATTCCGACACCTGACACCGGTGTCACCACCGGTGTCAGACACCTGTTGCAGCTTCGTGTTGCAGCTCTGGTCGCGCTTCCGATGCAGGGGTGACGTCGGGCGCCGCCGACTTCTCGGTACCCTTGCATGGCCCTCGAAACGGCGGACTACCCAATGATTCGACTCGAGAACGTCACCAAGAACTACTCCGAAGAGGTCGTCGCGCTGCGCGACGCCAGCTTCGACGTCGCCAAGGGCGAGTTCGTGTTCCTCGTCGGGCCGTCAGGGTCCGGTAAGAGCACGCTGCTGCGCATGCTCAACCGCCAGGAGCGGCCCGAGCGCGGTGCGGTGTGGGTGGCCGGCCGCAACATCGTCGACATGCCTCACAGCCGAGTGCCCCATCTGCGGCGCAACATCGGCAACATCTTCCAGGACTACAAGCTCCTGATGGAGAAGAACGTGTTCGAGAACGTGGCGTTCGCGCAGGAGGTCATCGGCCGGCCGAAACACGTCATCAAACAGCAGGTGCCCGCCGTGCTCGAACTCGTGGGCCTCGAGGGCAAGGAAGAACGTATGCCCAACCAGCTCTCGGGTGGTGAGCAGCAGCGCGTGTCGGTCGCCCGTGCGTTCGTCAACCGGCCGTTGATCCTGCTCGCCGACGAGCCCACCGGGAACCTCGACCCCGGTACGGGTGAGGGGATCATGCGCCTGCTCGACCGGATCAACAAGACCGGCACCACCGTCGTCATGGCCACGCACGACCAGCGCATCGTGAACAACATGCGCAAGCGCGTCATCCAGCTCGACCGGGGTGTCATCGTCCGTGACCAGGTGCGCGGCGTCTACGAGTGACCATGCGACGACTGTCTCCTGCTCCCGTGCTCGTATCTGCGCCGCGGACTCGATTCGACCGTGAAGTGACGGACTAGATGCTCTCACGCCTGCGCTACACCTTTCGCGAAACCTTCGACAGTTTCCGCCGCAACGCCACGCTCACCGTGGCCG
>CBFCWZ010000205.1:0-6932 GCA_965601935.1 uncultured Ilumatobacteraceae bacterium | reverse complement strand
CGTACACACCCGGGTCAGCGGGCCATGCCGTAGAACTCGGGGTTGGGTTGCATCGACGTGAGGTGGGCCATGCGATTCGAGGCGGCGAAGAAGGCGGTGATGGCACCGATGTCCCAGATGTCCTCGTCGTCGAAGCCGTGCTCACGCAGTCCATCCTGATCGGAGGGTGTGACATCGGCGGGGTGCAGCGCCAGCTTCACGGCGAAGTCGAGCATCGCATTCTGGCGGGCGGTGATGTCGGCCTTGCGGTAGTCGGTGGCCAACTGGTCCGAGATCGTCGGCGACTTGGCCCTGATGCGCAGGATCGCGCCGTGGGCGACGACGCAGTAGAGGCAGCTGTTGGCCGCACTCGTGGCCACCACGATCATCTCCCGCTCCGCCTTGGTGAGGTTGCCCTCCCGCTCCATCAGTGCGTCGTGGTAGGCCATGAACGCCCTCAGCTCGTCGGGCCGGTGGGCGAGCGCCAGGAACACGTTGGGGATGAACCCCGTCTTCGCCTGGACCGCTTCGAACATCGTCCGTAAGTCGTCGGGCAGCTGGTCGAGTGTGGGGACGGGGAAGCTGGAGATGGGGGAGTCGGCCATGTGGCGACCCTATGGAACGGCCGAGTTGCAATGCGAGGCGCGTGCTGTCAGGATGTACGGCGATGACGGCCGAACTCCGCGCCCTCGTAGTAATTCTTCGGTAGCACGCCGGCCCCATCGCCGCGCGTGCCCACGACCTCCCAGCCGGGAGGTCGTTTGCTTTTTCCGCTCGATTCCATCCGCCCCCCGCAGGAAGGCCCCAGACATGTCCAACCAACCGGACGCCACGCCAGCCGCAACACCACCGGAGACCCTCACCGGAGCTCAGGCACTGATCCGTGCCCTCGAACTCGAAAACGTCGAGACGGTGTTCGGGTACCCGGGCGGAGCGATCCTCCCCGCCTACGACCCGCTGCTCGACAGCTCGATCCGCCATGTGCTGGTGCGCCACGAGCAGGGCGCCGGCCACATGGCCGAGGGCTTCGCCCACGTGTCCGGTGAGGTCGGCGTCGCCGTGGTCACGTCCGGCCCGGCGGCGACCAACATCGTCACCCCGCTGATGGACGCCTACCTCGACTCGGTCCCGATGGTCGTCATCACCGGCCAGGTCGGCACCGCCTCGATCGGAACCGATGCCTTCCAGGAGTGCGACACGGTCGGCATCACCCGCTCGTGCACGAAGCACAACGAACTGGTCATGCGCCCCGAGGACATCCCGATGGTGATGCGCCAGGCCTTCCACATCGCCTCGACCGGCCGCCCCGGACCGGTGCTCGTCGACCTGCCGAAGGACGTCCTGCAGAACGAGATGCAGTGGCACTGGCCCACCGACCAGGAGGTGCTCGCCTCGCTGCCGGGCTACCGCCCGAACACGAAGGGGCACGGCCGGATGATCAAGGAGGCCGCCCGCCTCATCATGGAGGCCGAGCGCCCGGTCATCTACGCCGGCGGTGGCATCCTCAAGGCGCGCGCCGCCGAGGCGCTGCGCCAGCTGGCAGAGCTGACCGACACCTACGTCGTCACCACCCTGATGGCCCGCGGCGCCTTTCCCGACGAGCACGAACTGGCGCTCGGCATGCCCGGTATGCACGGCAACGCGACCGCCGTCACCTCGTTCCAGAAGTGCGACCTCCTCATCGCCCTCGGCTCCCGGTTCGATGACCGCATCACCGGCAAGGTGGACACGTTCGCCCCCGACGCCAAGGTCATCCACGTCGACATCGACCCGGCCGAGCAGGGTAAGGTTCGCCGTCCGGACGTGCCGATCGTCGGCGACGCCCGTCTCGTGACCGAGGCGATCGTCGAGGAGATCGAGCAGATGAAGGAGCGCGGTGTCGCCCAGGCCGACACCTCGGCCTGGAAGAGCAAGGTGTCCGGCTGGCGCGAGCAGTTCCCGATGACCTACGAGCAGTCGGAGCCGGGTCAGGCACTCAAGCCGCAGTACTGCATCGAGCAGCTCCGCGAGCACACCCCCGACGACACGATCCTCGTGTCGGGCGTCGGACAGCACCAGATGTACGCCTCGCAGTACTGGAAGTTCAACGAGCCCTACACCTGGGTCAACTCCGGCGGCCTCGGCACGATGGGCTTCTCGATCCCCGCCGCCATCGGCGCCAAGGCCGCCATGCCCGACCGCACGGTCTGGGCGGTCGACGGTGATGGCTGTTTCCAGATGACCGCCCAGGAACTCGTCACGGCCACGATGGACAACCTGCCGATCAAGGTCGCGCTCTTGAACAACAGCTACCTCGGCATGGTGCGTCAGTGGCAGGAGATGTTCTACGACGAGCGCTACTCCCAGGTGTTCCTGAACTCGACCACCCTGCCCGACTTCGTCATGTGGGCCGAGTCGATGGGCTGTGCTGCGATCCGGGTCGAGTCACCCGAAGAGGTCGCCCCTGCCATCGAGAAGGCGAACGCGATCAACGATCGTCCCGTCGTGGTCGAATTCCGTACCGAGGCCAGCGAGGGCGTGTTCCCGATGGTCCCCGCCGGCCAGAGCAACGACGACCTCATCCTCCACCCGAGTCAGCGCGACCGCGCCGACAACCTCAAGTGAGCGTTCAGAAATGACGAGTATCAACCCCTACGGCGGCATGGCCGTCAACCACCACATCCTGTCGGTCCTGGTCCAGGACCGGCCCGGTGTCCTCGCGCGGGTGGCGAGCCTCTTCGCCCGCCGCGGCTACAACATCTTCTCCCTCGCCGTCGCCCCCGCCGAGGAGGAGGGGATGAGCCGGATCACGATCGTCGTCGACGTCGAGTCGACCCCGCTCGAACAGATCACCAAGCAGCTGTTCAAGCTGATCGACGTGGTGAAGATCTCCGAACTCGACCCGCGCCGTTCGGTCGAGCGCGAGCTGCTCATCGCCACCGTGCGCTCGACCCCCGAGGAGCGCACCCACGTGGCCGACCTGGTGAACATCTTCGAGGGCAAGATCATCGCCGTGAACTCCGATGTGGTCACGGTGAGCCTCGAGGGGCACCCCGACAAGCTCGACGACTTCGAGGATCTCCTCGCCGGTTATGGCATTGTTGAGCTCCAGCGCACCGGCCGGGTCGCGCTGCCGAAACTTGATCGCCGGGCGCGCCTGCGCGCCGTGAACCCCACCACCGGAAAGGCTGGCTGACAATGGCCGTCACTGTGTACTACGAGAACGACGCGGACTCTTCGATCATCCGCGGCAAGAAGGTTGCCGTCATCGGATACGGCTCGCAGGGTCACGCTCACGCGTTGAACCTGAAGGAGTCGGGGGTCGAAGTGGTCGTCGGTCTACGTGAGGGCTCGTCGTCGAAGGCCAAGGCGGAGGCCGCCGGCCTCACCGTGATGTCGCTCGGCGACGCTGCGGCCCACGCCGACGTCATCATGTTGCTCGCCCCCGACACCGAACAGAAGGCCATCTACGACGAGCACATCGCGCCGAACCTGAACGACGGCGACGCCCTCGCCTTCGCCCACGGGTTCAACGTGCGCTTCGGCCGCATCCAGGCGCCCGAGGGTGTCGACGTCATCATGATCGCCCCCAAGGGCCCCGGTCACCTGGTGCGCCGTACCTACACCGAGGGTGGAGGCGTTCCCACGCTCATCGCCGTCGAGCAGGATGCCACCGGCCAGGCCCGCGACGTCGCCCTGTCCTACGCCGATGCCAACGGCGGCACTCGCGCCGGTGTCATCGAGACCACGTTCACCGAGGAGACCGAGACCGACCTCTTCGGCGAGCAGGCGGTCCTCTGTGGCGGCCTCACCGCTCTCGTGAGGGCCGGTTTCGAGACCCTCACCGAGGCGGGCTACGCCCCGGAGATGGCCTACTTCGAATGCCTCCACGAAGTGAAGCTCATCGTCGATCTCATGTACGAGGAGGGCATCGCCGGCATGCGCTACTCGATCTCCGACACCGCCGAGTACGGCGACCTCACCCGTGGCCCGCGCATCGTGACCGACGACGTGAAGGCCGAGATGAAGAAGATCCTCGGCGAGATCCAGTCGGGCCAGTTCGCCGACGAGTGGGTCGCCGAGTCGGAGTCGGGTCGCGAGAACTACCACCGGATGCAGGACGAGGGGAAGCAGCACCCGATCGAAGAGGTCGGTGCCGAGCTCCGCGCGATGATGCCGTTCATCAACGCCGGCAGGCAGAAGGTCGCCGAAGCCAGCGGCGGCGACAGCTAGCGACCGGTCGCGGCAGGTTTAAATCTGACTTGGTGGGTCGGGATTTAGCGTGTAGGTTCGCGGCCCTATGAGTGACGCATGGGGATTCGAGACGAAGCAGATTCACGTGGGCGGGGAGCCGGATCCCACCACGGGGGCGCGGGCCGTACCGATCTATCAGACCACCTCCTACGAGTTCGACAGCCCGGAGCACGCCGCCAACCTGTTCGCCCTCGGCGAGGTCGGCAACATCTACACCCGGATCATGAACCCCACCCAGGCCGCCCTCGAGGCGCGCCTGAACGCCCTGGAGGGAGGCTGCACCACGGCGATCGGGATCCCCGGCACCCTCGCCACGGCCTCCGGTCAGGCCGCGGAGACTCTCGCCTTCATCACGCTCTGTGAGGCCGGCGACCACGTGGTCGCCTCACCGTCGCTCTACGGCGGCACCTACAACCTGCTCCACTACACGCTGCCCAAGCTCGGCATCGACGTGTCGTTCGTCGACGATCCGCACGACCTCGGCCAGTGGGCCGCCGCAGTGCAGGACAACACCAAGGTCTTCTTCGGCGAGACGCTCCCCAACCCGAAGAACGACGTGTTCGACATCGCCGGGGTGAGCGGAGTCGCCCACGACCACGGCATCCCGCTGATGGTCGACAACACCGTGGCCACGCCGTACCTGATCCGTCCGTTGGAGCACGGTGCCGACATCGTCGTGCACAGCCTCACCAAGTTCATCGGGGGCCACGGCACGTCCATCGGTGGCGCCATCATCGACGGCGGCACGTTCGACTACGGCGCCTCGGGTCGCTTCCCGAACTTCACCGAGCCGGATCCGAGCTATCACGGCCTGGCCTACTTCCCGGCCCTCGGCCACGGTGCCTTCATCTTGAAGGCGCGCGTCCAGATGCTCCGTGACGTGGGTGCGGCGATCTCGCCCTTCAACGCCTTCATGTTTCTGCAGGGCCTCGAGACGCTCAGCCTGCGGATGGAGCGCCACTGGGAGAACGCCCAGAAGGTGGCCGAGTACCTCGACGGCCACGACGGGGTGGATTCGGTGCGCTACGCCGGCCTGCCGTCCAGCCCGTGGCACGAGAGGGCCAGCGAACTCGGTGGCGGCAAGGGCTACGGCTCGGTGCTGGCGTTCGAGATCTCCGGCGGCCACGAGGCGGGGAAGAAGTTCGTGTCGGCGCTCACGCTGCACAGCCACGTCGCCAACATCGGCGACGTCCGCAGCCTCGTGATCCACCCGGCCAGTACCACCCACAGCCAGCTCACGGCCGAGGAGCAGGCTGCGTCCGACGTCACCCCGGGCCTCGTCCGCCTGAGCGTCGGCCTGGAGTCGATCGACGACATTCTCGCCGACCTCGACCAGGGCTTCGCCGCCATCTGACGGCCGCGCCCCCCTGCTGGACAACCGCTCGGGCTCGTGGGCCCTGTGGGCTCGCCCGTCCGGACTCGATCGGACCGCGAGTACACGTGGATCGCGATGAGCGCTGATTCGACGCTGATGAGGTTGCGCAACCGCGGCCGGGTGGTCCCGATGGATGACGCCGCAGCGGTCCCGGCTACTCGCCTCGGGGTAGCCGAGCGGTTCAGCGGATCGCTCGACGAATCGTTGCCGGACTCGTCGTGTCAGTCGTCGTCGCGGAGGTCGTCGAGGAAGGCCTCGAACTCGGCGCCGAGGTCGTCGGCGCTCGGGATCTCGGCTTCGGCACGGCGGTCGAACTCGGCTTCGAGCATCCGGACGTACATCGAGAGCTGTTCGTCGTTGGCGATGATCTCGTCGTGGACATGGCGCCACGTCGTGACCTGGTCGCCGAGATCGACGCTCGTGGGGACGTCGAGCACGTGGCTGAGGTGCCGCACGAGGGCGGCGGCGGCCTGGGGGTGCTCGGCGTTCATGAGGTAATGGGGGATCCCGACACGCAGCGAGATCGAGGGGATGCCGCGCTGCTCCAGTTCGGCATTGAGGACACCGGCGATGCCGGTGATGCCCTGGTAGGAGGGGGCGACGAGCCCGAGCCGCCCGGCCAGCTCGGTGTTGGCGGTGCTGCCGGTGACCTTGGGCGTCCGCGTGTGGGGGACGGCCTCGGCGGCCGAGCCGACGGTGACGATTGCCTCACAACCGAGAGCCTGGGCGACGGTGATGACCGCGTCGACGTAGGTGTTCCAGTAGAGGTGGGGCTCCACGCCGATGAGTCCGACCACATCGCGGTGGCCGGGGTTGCGGCGTACGCAGAAGTCGTTGCCCGGCCAAATGATGTGGCGGAGACCGTCGTCGATCGAGACCTGGGGTCGCTGCTGGGTGAAGTCGTAGAACACGTCGGGGTCGATCGAGCCGACGATGAGAGTGGAGTCGTCGTTCGTGAACGCCGACACCGCGTGGGTGGCGGCGCCGGCGACGTCGAACCAGCCCTCGAGACCGACGAGCATCACCGGGCGGTCGAGCGCGTCGAGGTCGTCGCTGGCGAACTCGAGCACGTCGGTGACTTGCACGAGTGGCAGTCTGCCAGCGTCAGCGGGCAGTCACGACAGCTGGCCCACGACATGGTCGATGCTGTGGGTGAGCGTCTCGACGTCGGAGGGGTCGATCGCCGGGAACATCCCGATGCGCAGCTGGTTGCGGCCGAGCTTGCGGTAGGCGTCGGTGTCGAGCACACCGTTGGCGCGTAGGGCTGCGTTGACGGCATTGGCGTCGATGTGGCCGTCGAGATCGATGGTGCCGACCACGCTCGATCGCTTCGCCGGATCGACCA
>CBFCWZ010000204.1:0-6940 GCA_965601935.1 uncultured Ilumatobacteraceae bacterium | reverse complement strand
GCCATGATCTGGGCGGCGAACATGGCTGCACTGGAACTGCACGCGCCGATGGCTCTCGCCGCCGACCTCGACACACCTCGGGCCCTGGTCTTCGACTTCGATCCAGGCCCGCGGACCTCGGTCGTCGAGTGCTGCCAGGTGGCTCTCGCCGTCCGCGAGGTTCTCGACACCGTCGGACTGTCGGGGTTCTGCAAGACCTCGGGCTCGAAAGGCCTGCAGATGTATGTGCCGCTCAACACCGACGGGGTGGGCCACGACGACGCAGCGAACTTCGCCCTCGCCGTCGGCCAACTGCTGGAGCGCCAGATGAAAGGGCGTGTGACGACCGTGATGGCGAAAGCCGAACGAACCGGAAAGGTCTTCGTGGACTGGTCGCAGAACGCCGTGCACAAGACCACGATCGCCCCGTACTCATTGCGTGCCCGCTCTACCCCCACGGTGTCCACCCCGGTCACGTGGGACGAGGTCGTGGAGGGCGCCGATGGGCGGAACCTGCGATTCGAGGCAGGAGAGGTGCTGGAACGGGTCGAGGCCATGGGTGACGTGTTCGAACCGGTGCTCACGCTCCAGCAACGGCTTCCCTCACCTCGTGGTTGAGGTTCAATGTTCCGTTCGCTTGGTGGGCGCGGCATGATGGAGGGATGCATCGGGAGCTGTTGGGACTCCTCGCCGTTGCGGCCATGGTCGCAACGGCGTGTTCCGCTCCGACCGCGCGCGGCCCTGAACGGGCCTCGGGGGGTGGGGGTGCTGCAGCACTCCTCGACGATGGGCTGGCCCCGGTGCCGGCCCAGCCGGCTCGGAACGATGCGGCGCCACCCTCCAGTCTGACCCTCGAGCAGAACTCGAGGTCGACGACGACATCGATTGCTGGCACGACGGAATCGAGCACGTCGACGACCACACCAGCGCCGACCACGACCACGGCCTCTCCGACGACGCCTCCGTCGACGACCGGGGGGAGAGAGGGCGCCGAAGGGCGCGCGGACGAGGCAGAATCGTCGGCTGATGAGCCGGTCTTCGAGGCCGAGCCGGTCCCACCGCTCGATCTGTCGGCCGGACAGCGTGCGGACGGTCAGCGGAAGGGGCCCACCGCGGAGGAGGGCGAAGCGCCGGCGGGCTGGGCGGCATTCGACCTGGCGATCCACGACCAGTTGCTGCGCAACGGGAACACCGCGGTGTCGGTCGCCGTGTCGATCGGAGGTGACGTGGTCCACGCCGCTTCGTTCGGCACGCGGGTGCCCGGCACGCTGACTGCGATGACGACCGATGACAAGTTCAGGATCGCCAGCATCTCGAAGACGATCACCGCGATCACACTGCTCCAACTCGTGCAGGAGGGTGTGATCGGCCTCGACGAGCCCATCGGCGAGCGGATCGCCGCTCACCTCGGGGCGACGAACGCGAGTGCCGGCTCGACACGGCTCACCGTGCGCTCGTTGCTCAGCCACACGACCGGCTACGGCAAGTACTACGGAACGTTCTTCGGGAAGGGTGCGGAGAGCTGCCATCACGCCGGTGCCATCGGACTGAGCCACGGGGGCGGAGGCGGTGGATACACGTACAGCAACATGAACTACTGCCTCGCAGGACTCGCGATCGAGGCGCTCACGGGCCGGACCTACGAGGAGGTCGTGTACGAGAAGCTCCTCACCCCACTCGGGTTGTCGGGCCTTCGTCTCCCGCCCACCTTCGACCCGGGCCCCGGTGAGGTCCAGCACGTCAGCACACCCGGTCGGAACTACATGGAGACACTCGGTGCGGCGGGTTCGTGGATCGCCAGCCCGGCCGACCTCGTCACGATCTTCGATGCCCTCGACCCGTCCACGCCCGGCTGGGCGCCCCTGAACGACGCCACGTTGCGCCAAATGCTCACCCCGACCCACGGCCAGTACGGCCAGCGTGGATACGGCATGGGCATGATCCTCTACGGCGGTGGCCGGTACGGGCACACCGGCACGATCGAGAAGACCCACGCGATGGTGCAGAACCGGGGTGACGGCGTGATCTGGTCGATCACCGTGGCCGGCCCGTATCCCGACGACACGCCGCGGCTCGAGTCGATGATCAACCGCGCGTTCGAGGTGGCGGGCTTCGTCGCCGGATGAGCATCCCGATCACGGTCGTCGGCGGATATCTCGGATCGGGCAAGACGACGCTCCTGAACCGGTTGCTGGCCGACCCGGGCGGCCGCCGGCTCGGAGTGATCGTCAACGACTTCGGCGAGCTGGGGATCGACGCAGGGCGGCTGAACGCGGACGGCGTCGTCAACCTGGCGAACGGATGTGTGTGCTGCACCCTCGGGACGGACCTGTACGGGGCGCTGTCCGCGATGGCCGCCATGGCACCGTCGCCGGACCACATCGTCATCGAGGCCAGCGGTGTCGCGGAGCCGAGGGGAGTCGCTGCGTGGTCGACGGTGCCGCCGTTCGCTCCCGGTGGTGTACTGGTACTGGCTGCGGCCGACTCGGTGGAACACAGGGCGCGGGACCGGTACGTCGGTGGCGAGGTCGTGCGGCAGCTCGAAGGCGCCGACCTGGTCGTGCTCACGAAGACCGATCTCGTCGACGGCGCCCGGCTCATCCGGGTGCGGGAGTGGTGCTCGAGAACGAGCGGCGGCGCGCCGACCGTCGTCGCCGACTTCGGCGCCGTGCCGGTCGACCTCGTACTCGGCGCCGCGATGCGGGAGCGGCCGGACTCGGGCCGTCCCACCCACGACCCTCTCTACGGGCGGTGGGCCTGGACCTCCGCTCACCCGTCGACGCGGGCAGCGGTCGACGAGTTCCTCGCTCGTGTGCCCGAGCGGGTCCTCCGGGTGAAGGGTGAGGTCGCCCTCGACACCGGAGGGGGAGTGGTGATCGATGTCGTCGGCCGGGCAACGGAGGTCCGTCCGTCGGCGACGGTGTCGTCCTCGCGTCTGGAGGCGATCGGGGTCGGGAGCCCGCTCGAACTCGACCCGCCGACGGACTGACCCGGGTTCAGCCGGCCTGCGTGGCGGCGAACGGTCTGCCGCCGACGACGGTTCCCCACACACCGATGTCGCGGATCTCCATCGGGTCGACCTCGAGTGGGTCGTCCTCCAGCACGGTCAGGTCGGCTGCCTTGCCGCACTCCAGCGAACCGAGCTCGGCGTCGTGGTGGATCTGATAGGCCGCGCCGAGAGTGACGGCGCCGAGCGCCGACGTGGCGGAGATGCGCTCGTCCTCCCCGAGAACCCGGCCCGACGGGGTGACCCGGTTCACCGCACACCACATCGTGTGGAGATGCCCGAGCGGGGTGACGTCGGCATCGGAGTGGATCGAGAACGGAACACCCAGCCGCTCGGCCGTGGCGCACGCCTCCATACGGCGGGCACGTTCCGGCCCGACGGTGACGTCGTGGTGCTGGTCGCCCCAGAACCAGATGTGGTTCGTGAAGATGTTGGCGCACATCCCGAGCGCCTTCATCCGCCGGTACTGCGCCGGCTTGGTGAGCTGGCAGTGCTGGACGGTGTGGCGATGATCGAGCCACGCCGTGTTCATCATCAGTTCCTCGACGGTGTCGAGCCACAGGTCGATCGTGAGATCGCCGTTGCAGTGGGTGTGAATGTTGACCTTGCGGTCGTGGAAGGGCTGGCAGATCTCGACCATCTGCTCCGGCGGGGTCATCCACACGCCGTGATCGTGACCCGTGTAGTACCCGGGCCAGTCCATCTTGGCCGTGAACCCCTGGATCGAGCCGTCGAGGATGACCTTGATGCCGACGGTGCGCAGCCGGTCACCGCTCGACCGCTGCAATTCGACGAACTCCTCGGCGGCCGCCTCCCACGTGTCGGTGCCCGGGGGCCGGGCCGCGAGGTGCCGTTGGAAGACGCGCGCCGGGTAGTCGGGGCTCTCGACGGCGCCGGTCCACACGGCCTGCGTGTCGGGGAGCATCAGACCCAGCGCAGCGAGGTCGACGAGTGTGGTGATGCCCTGGTTGGCGCAGATCTGGCCGAGGTTGGTGATCGCCTGCGGGTCGCCCACGGCGCGGAAGAACTGCCCGATGGCCGACGAGGCGAGCGACATCGCCGGCATCTCCTGCAGCTCCCCGTTCGGCTCCCCGTCGGTGTCGCGAGCCACGCCCGGGGTGGCCGTGTCGCGGGTGATCTCGTGGAGTCGCAGCATCGCCGTGTTGACCGTGGCGAGGTGGCTGCTCGCATGCATGACGAAGATCGGGCGGGTCTCCGAGGCCGCGTCGAGGTGGTGACGTGTCAGGCGCTCCTCGCCCTCGAAGTAGATGGGGTCGAAGCCACCGACGAAGATCGGTTCGCCGGAGCCGGCCGTCTCGGCGTCGATCTGGCGGAGCCGGTCGACGAGGT
This sequence comes from uncultured Ilumatobacteraceae bacterium, assembly GCA_965601935.1. Lineage (GTDB taxonomy): Bacteria > Actinomycetota > Acidimicrobiia > Acidimicrobiales > Ilumatobacteraceae > CBFCWZ01. Next base: position 2,604 of record CBFCWZ010000204.1, on the reverse strand, counting down.
CGGAGTAACTGCGGACACCAGCTCGGACCCCGCCGTCGACAGCCGGCCGGTCGAACCAACCGACGTAGGGGAAGAGCGAGAAGGCGCCGGCCATCGAATGGCCGTGAGCCTCGATCATGCCGGGTGTCAGGACGTGATCGCGGAAGCGGTCGTCCACCGTGTGCGGGCCCCAGGAGGCACACTCGTCGAGCGAGCCGGCGGCGAGGATCCGCCCTTCGCGCACGGCGATCGCCTCGACGTCGGGCTGGCTCGGATCCATCGTGAGGATCCGCCGAGCGGGATAGACGACGGTCGTGTCGCTCCCTGCGGTTCCGGGCGCGGCGGTGGAATCGGTCGAGGTCCCCAGATCCGGCATCCGCCGGACCGTAGTCGGCCGACGACGAGGATCAGTGCGGACGGGGCCAGGCCCCGGTGGGCGTGCCGGCGAACCGGACGCAGACACGGTCGCCTCTGTGGCGGAGCGGCTCGGGTCCGGTGCGGGCCGCAACGGTGGACCCGTCGGTGAGTCGCAGTTCGTAGCGCACGTCGTGGCCGTAGTACTCGACGTCGACGATCTCGGCACAGTCGCCGTCGCGCAGCGCGACCTGCTCGGGCCGTACGAGCACCGTGACGGACTCGTTGTCGCCGATCGGCGACGTGGGGTCGAGGGGGACGGGCCCGAGCGAGGTTGCGGCATCGCCGTCACCGGCTGGGTCGTCCTCGTGGACGGAGGGCGCCTCGGCTGTCGTGCCGATGTGGCCGGGGACGAAGTTGGCCTCGCCGACGAAGCTCGCCACCCAGGGTGTCGCCGGGGTGCGGTACAGCTCGTCGGGTGTTCCCACCTGCACGACGCGGCCGCCGCGCATCACCGCCACCTCGTCACCCAACACGAACGCCTCGTCCTGATCGTGGGTGACGAAAACCGTGGTGACGCCGATCTCGCGCAGGATCCGGCCCACCTCGCTGCGGACCTGGACCCGTAGTGAGGCGTCGAGGGCGCTGAAGGGCTCGTCGAGCAGCAGGACCCGTGGTCGAGGTGCCAGCGACCTTGCCAGGGCCACGCGCTGCTGCTGCCCCCCCGACAGGGTCTCGGGCAGGCGGTCGCCGGCGTCAGCGAGGTCGACGAGGCCGAGCAGTTCGCCGACCCGTGCGGATCGCTCCCGTGCCGGGACGCCTGAGCCAGGGGCGCGCAGCCCGAAGGCGATGTTCTCGGCCACGGTGAGGTGGGGGAAGAGGGCGCCGTCCTGGAAGACCATTCCGACGTGGCGCCGCTGTGGGGGCACCCAGGTGCCAGGGCCCGAGACCGTCTCGTCGCCGATCGTGATCGTCCCGGCCGTGGGGCGTTCGAGCCCTGCGATGGCCCGGAGCAGGCTGGTCTTGCCGCAACCCGATGGCCCGAGCAGGGCGACGGTGGACCCCGCCGGAACGTGTAGCCCGGCCTCGTGGACGGCCGGCGTGTCGCTGCCGTAGCTGACCGAGACGCCCTGGATCTCGACGTCGACCGGCATGGTGCCGGCTGCGGCGGTCGTGCCCCGGGCGTCCAGGCTGCTACTCACAATCTGTGAGGTTAACTGAACACGTCTCCGGTACACCCCTCACGGCGGTCAGTCGGAGTGGCGGACGACGAGGAACCAGGTCAGCAGGCCCGACACCGCCACGAGGGCGAGCGAGGACAGGCCAGTCGCCGCGTAGAAGCCCTCGCCGTAGCTCGACCAGATGTCGGTGGCCAGGGTGGTGAACCCGATCGGCGAGAGAAGCAGGGTGACCGGCAGCTCCTTCACGGTGGCGAGGAGGACGAGTCCGCCTCCTGCGAGCAGGCCGGGCCGCATGATCGGCAGGTCGACCTTCCCGAGCCGCCGGACCCTGCTGGGTTCGAGCAACTGTGACTGCTCCCGCAGCCGCACCGGGACCGCCCGCACGGCCTGCTCGCTTCCCGCCAGGGCTTGCGAGCCGAAGTGGATCACGTAGCCGGCCACCAGCAGAGGCGTCGTCTGATACAGCGAGTTCAGCGCGGGCGTGTTCAACGCGAGCACTGCGAGCGCCAGGGCGATCACCAGCCCCGGCATGGCGAATCCGGCCACGATGGCGCTCGCCGAGGCCGTCGACAGCGGGTGCGGATCCCGGGTGGTGGCGGTGGCAACGGGGAGCACCACTCCGACGGTGACGACGGCGGTGACGAGAGCGATCGTCGTGGTGGTGGCCGCCGGGTCGAACAGGTCGCCGAAGCTCACTCTGCCGTCGGAGAGACCCTTCCTGGCCCATCCGGCAAGGCTGGCCAGGGGGGCGACGAGACCGAGCGCCACCACGAACGCGGACAGCGCCAGCGCGGGCCAGCGCCAGCCGTGCAGTTCGACCGGGCGCCCGCCGGCAGTGGTCTTCGTGTCCGGTGCCGCGGGCCCGCGGAACCGTCGCTCCATCGCGACCACGAGGAGTGCCAGCACCAGGAGGACACAGGCCGACGCGAACGACAACGCCCGGTCGACCTGGCGGGTGGAGAAGATGACCCGCGTGAGGGTGTCGTAGCCCAGCAATTGCACTGCTCCGAACTCGCTGAGTGAGTACAGGAACACGAGCAGCGTGCCTCCGAGCACCGCCGGCCGGAGTTGCGGCAAGGTGATGCGCAGG
>CBFCWZ010000203.1:0-6980 GCA_965601935.1 uncultured Ilumatobacteraceae bacterium | reverse complement strand
AGGTGCATGAACCAGGTGGCGACCAGCCAGAACTTCACCACCATCATCAGCATCAGCGACGGGATCAGCGCGTCGCCCCAGTCGACCACCGACTCGAAGTAGGTGAACACCTCGAGGGCGGTGATGGCCGCCAGGACGAGCGCGATCTTGACGTAGTCCCAGTCGGACGGGTGATCGTGGTGCTCGTCATCGACAGCCGGGGCGTGCTCGGTGTCGGGTTCGACGGGAACGGTCGCGGTGTCGGTCATGGGCGTGCTCTCTCGCTCACTCGGTCGGGACCAGGTAGATGACGGTGAAGATGATGATCCACACGATGTCGACGAAGTGCCAGTAGAGGCCGACGATCTCGACGGTCTCGGCCTTCTCGCCGCGTACCTTGTCGCGGGACAGCATGCCCACGAGCGACAGCAGCATGATGATGCCGACCGACACGTGGACTCCGTGGAACCCGGTGAGGGTGTAGAAGCTGGAGGAGAACAGGCTCGTGGTGTAGCCCAGGCCCTCCCGGTAGAAGGTGGTGAACTCGTACACCTGGCCGGCCACGAACAGGCCACCGAGGAGGGCGGTCACCGTGAGCCAGAGGCGGGTGTTGCGATCGTCCCGGCGGGTGGCGGCCGACACGGCGAGCACCATCGTGAGCGACGACATCAGCAGGACGAAGCTCGAGGCCGAGGTGAACGGGATGTCCCACAGCTGGTCGGGTCCGAGGCTCTCGGAGTGCCGGTTGCGGTAGAGCATGTAGGTCGAGATGAGGCCGCCGAACAGGAGGCACTCCGACCCGAGGAACAGCCACATCGCCACCTTGGCGTTGGAGAGCCCCGTGGAGGTGGCGTGGGCGTCGTGCCCATGTCCGCCGTGGTCCTCACCGTGGTCGTCGGTTGTCCCGGGGCCGGCCGTCTCGTCGGCGGCGGGCGGCGCGTCGACGGGGGGCTCGACCGGCGCGTCGCCGCTGGGGTCGGTCGTCACATCAGCCACTGACGGCCAGCTCCTTGCTCGGTTCGCCGCCGTCGGACGGCGGATCGAAATCGGTCTCCTCCGCGTCGGCGGGCTCCAGGAGCCAGCCGTAGATGCCGACGACGGCGATGGCGCCACCGGCGGCGATGAGGAGGGTGTGGTAGATCACGCCGTAGGCCAGGACCGGCAGCGAGAAGGCGACCACGAGCGGCCAGTACGACGGCGACGGCAAGTGGATGTGGGCGTCGGCGTTCGCCTCCTCGGCGGCGACGATCTCTTCGCCGGTGGCCACCTGCACGTATTCGTGGTGGTCGTCGTCGCCGTGGTCTTCGTACTTGCGGTGGAAGAACTCGTCGAGGGCGTGCACCTCGGGCGTCCGCGGGAAGTTGTACTCCTGGGGCGGGCTCGTGGTGATCCACTCCAAGCTGCGGGCGTCCCACGGGTCGGCCGGGGCGGGCGGGTTCTTGCGGCTCACGAACACGTTGACGAAGAACAGGCCGACACCGACCGCGAGGATCACGGTACCGATGGTGGCGACGAGATTCCAGAAGCCGAGGTTGAAGAAACCTTCACCGGCTCGGGCCTCGGTCCAGATGTACATCCGTCGCGGCTGGCCCTGCAGACCGAGGATGTGCATCGGGCCGAACGTGAGGTTCATGCCGATGATCATCAGCCAGAAGTTCCACTTGCCCCACGTCTCGTCGAGCAGCTTGCCGAAGATCTTCGGCCACCAGTAGTAGAGGCCCGAGAACAGGCCGAGCACTGCGCCACCGAACAACACGTAGTGGAAGTGGGCGACGATGTAATAGGTGTCGGTCTGCTGGGTGTCGGACGGGGCGACCGCGTGGGTGACACCCGAGAGGCCACCGAGGGTGAACTGGAAGATCAGTGCGACGGCGAAGAGCATCGCCGTCGTGAAACTCAACTTGCCACCCCAGATGGTCATGGTCCAGTTGATGATCTTCACACCCGTCGGAATGGCGATCGCCATCGTCGCGACGGAGAACACCGCCACCGAGACCGGCCCCATTCCGGAGGCGAACATGTGGTGGGCCCACACACCCCAGCCGACGAAGCCGATGGCTGCACCGGAGAACACCACGAACGGGTAGCCGAACAGCGGCTTCTTGGCGAAGACCGGCAACACCTCGGAGATGACGCCGAAGGCGGGCAGGATGATGATGTACACCTCCGGGTGTCCGAAGATCCAGAAGAGGTGCTGCCACAGGAGTGGGTCGGCGCCGGCCTCGACGCTGAAGAACGTGGCCCCGAAGTTGCGCTGGAACATCAACAGGAAGAGCGCCACGGTGATGACCGGGATGGCGAAGACGAGCAACAGCTGGGTGACCAGGGCCATCCAGGTGAAGATCGGCATCCGCATCAGGCTCATGCCCGGTGCCCGCATGTTGATGGCGGTGACGATCAGGTTGATCGCACCCACCTGGGAGGCGATGCCGGTGAGGAGCAGGCCGAGCACCCAGAAGTCGACGCCGTCGGTGGGCGAGAACGGGACCGAACTGTTCGGGGCGTACATGAACCAGCCGCCGTCGGCGGCGCCACCGAGGATCCACGACGTGTTGAGGAACAACCCGCCGAAGAGGAACGACCAGAAGCTGAATGCGTTGAGCCGGGGGAAGGCGACGTCCCGTGCACCCACCTGCAGTGGGATCATGTAGTTGGCGAACGCCGCGGCGAGCGGCATCGCGAACAGGAACACCATGGTCGTGGCATGCATGGTGAACATCTGGTTGTACTTGTCGGCCGAGAGGATCGTGCCCTCCGGGCCCATCAGCTGCCAGCGGATGAGTCCTGCCTCGATGCCGCCCACGAGGAAGAAGATCATGGCGCTGACGCCGTACATGATCCCGATCTTCTTGTGGTCGATCGTGAAGGCCCAGCTGCGCCAGCCGGTGGTCTCGACGGGCCGACGAAGGTAGCCGTACGAGCTCGTCGCCGTGGCGACGGCAGGTGCGGACTCGGTGGTGTCCGGCGAGTCAGTTGGTCGTTCGATGATGGCCATGGGTCAATCCATCACTTCCGTTCGAGGAGGTACGCAACGAGTTCGTCGATCTGGTCCTCGCTGAGAGCCAGATAGGGCATGCCACGATAGAGGCCGTCGGTTTCTTCGAGCTTCTCCGGGTCGGCGTACATCGGCTTCTTGGCCGGAGCGTTGCGCAGCCATTCGCGCAGCTCGACTCCGTTCAGGTTCTCGAGGGAGACACCCTCGAGGTACTTCTCGGTGAATTCCTCGGGGCCGGCCTCCCACACGTCGGTGCGGGCGTCCTCGGTGAGGAGGTCGAACATCGCACCGGCGAAGGTGTTGCGGGTCATGAAGTTGGTGAGGTTCGGGGCGGCGCCCGAATACACCTGCAGGTCGGGACGGGCCACGATCGGCTCGCCGTCGACGTCGGTCATGCCGTCGACCTGATGGCAGCGCGAGCAGTTGGCCTGGAAGGTGGATTCACCGGCGAGGGCCAACTCGCTCTCGGGGGCCGCGTAGTCCTCGAGTTGGTTGGCCTTCCACTCTTCGAAGCCCTCGTCGGTGAGTGCAACGACCTCCATGCGCATGTTGGCGTGGGAGAGGCCGCAGAACTCGGCGCACTGGCCGGCGTAGATGCCCGGCTCGTCGGCCTCCATGCGGAGGGTGTGGACGCGGCCGGGAACCATGTCCTTCTTGCCGTTCAGGCGGGGCACCCACCACGAGTGGATGACGTCGCGGCTGGTGCCGCGCACGAGCACCTTCGTGCCGGCGGGGATGACCATCTGGCCCGACGTGACGATGGGCTGCTCGATCCCGCCACAGCCGTCCTGTGCCGGGTAGTCGATCTCCCACCACCACTGCTGGCCGGTGACGTTGACGACGCACTCGGTGTCATCGCTCTCGGCGAGGCTGAGCACGGTTCCGACGGTGGGGATGGCAACACCGATGAGGATCAGCGCAGGGATGATCGTGAGCACGATCTCCAGCGCGGGCTTGCCGTGGGTCTGCTCGGGGATGGGCTGACCGCGATCTTTGAACTTCCACACCGCGTAGCCGGCCACGGCGAACACGGCGACACCGACGAGACCGGCGAGAGCGAAGATCGGCCACTGGAGGTTGTGGATGCTCTGGGCGTTCGGGCCCGCCGGATCCCAGGTGTCCTGGGGTGCATCCTGGGCGCATCCGGCGACCAGCAGGCCGAGTGCGGCCAACGCGCCGAAACGTACGGACTTCATCTGCAAGAAGGTACTGCGGGGGCTCTCTGAACTCATTTTCGACCGGGGATTGTTCACGGGACCACCAACTCGAGTTCGGCGCTGTCGACACCCGGCACGAAGAAGTGGTACCCGTCTTCCTGTGCCGTGCTCGGGATCCCGATGGTCAGCGTGAGGAGCTGTTGGCCGTCCTCCTCGAGCAGGGTGGTGCACACGAGGTTGTCGACGTAGCCGGTGGCGCCGTCCTCGGTGGTGACTTCCTTCTCGCCGAGATCGACGGTGAGACGGCGCTCGTGGCTCGACTCGTTGATGAAGATGATGTTCGACGGGTTCGAGCGGGGCAACTGCAACACGTCCTCGTCGGGACCGGTGAAGCCGGGCACGGTGAAGCTCAGCTCGCCGCCGTCGGAGAGGGTGATGCGGGCGGCCACGTTGGCCGACAGCCCGACGGTCTGCGAGCCGTTCTCGTCGGCGTGGGTCTCCTCCTCACTGAGGCAGATCGGCTCACCGTCCTCGAGGTCGGCGGTGGTCTCGTGCTCGTGGATGTCACGCTCGCCGTCGACACCGGCGGCGACACCGCCGGCCACGATGCCGACGACTGCGACGGCGCTGATACCGGCCACGGCGGTCTTCGGTACCGACGTGCGGAAGGCGAAGAAGAAGGCGAACGCCAGCACCAGGGAGCCCATGATCGCGAACGCGACCACGGTGTTGGTCTTGGAGAGCCACAGCATGACGCGGCTGAAGGCGTAGACCAGGATGCCGACGGCGACGGCACCGACGAGGGGGAACTCCAGCGGCCCGGCCAGACGCTCACGGACCGTGCTGTTGTACCGGGCGTCGGCGGAGGCCCGCTCGGCCCAGGCCTGCAGCATCCACTCGCCGCCGGACGCCAGGAACAGGATGAGGCCGATCGTGAACACGGCCTGGTAGGTGACGAGGCCGAGCACGAGAAGCGTGCCCGACAGGCCCATGGCGAGCGGCCAGATGCTCTTGCCGGGGGCGGGTTGGCCGGCCGGGCAGGACTCGACGGCGGCGGCGTCGTCGACGAAGACGTTGGAGTCGCGGGTCCACACGTTGACCGCGGCGATGAACGCCAGGGCCAGAGCCGCCGACACGAGGCCGATGGTGCCCATGACTCCGTCCTGGGTGACCCCGTAGGCGACCGCGCAGATGGCGGCGAGAACGGTGCTGCCGATGAGGAACTTGGATCCGGTGGTGATCATTCGTGGGAGCTCAGATGGTGGGGATCACTTGGTGACGTAGACGAGGAACCAGATGCCGCAGTACACGGCCGTGATGGCGTACCAGACGATGGAATGGGCGATGAGCATCTCATGGTCGCTGGTGCGCCCGCCGAGGAAGCGGAAGGCAGACACCACCGAGACGAGCATGCCCAGGATCAGGAGGGCGACGAAGGTGCCGGTGATGGCGTAGAACATCGACTCGTAGGGCCCGTCGGCGATGCCGAGGCCCATGTCGTGGTAGACGAAGAACTGGGCGTTCAGGATCAGCAGACCCATGAAGGCCGTGGCCGAGAGGGCCAGCGCGGTGTGCGGGTTGTCCTTCCGCTTGGCCGACCACTGGGCCCAGTAGGCGAAGATGCACACCGGGGCGAAGGCGATCAGCATCACGTTCGAGGGCACCTCGGGCACCGTGACGCCGTCGGGCAGCCAGCGTCCCTCGAGGTCGATCGCCCGGTTGCGCTGGACGGCCCACACGGCGAGCATCCCGCCGAAGAGCATCACGATCGCACCGGCCGCCAGCGAGGCGCCCACGGTGAGCTGGTTGCGGGGCGCCGGGGCGGGGGCTGCGGGCAGGGCCTGCATCACGCATCACTCCCTTCGAGTTCGCGTTCGGCGTCGTAGACGGGTTCGGCGGAACCGACGAGCACCAGCTCGTCGAAGTTGCTCTCCGGTGCGGGCGACGCCGAGAGCCACTCTGCGGTCTGGCCGCCCCACGGGTTGGCCTCGTCGTCGTCACCGGGCCTGACCCGCAGGATGAGGAGGGCGAAGCCGAGGACCATCAGGCCGAACAGGGCGTGGCCGACGACCACCAGCACGTTCCAGATCTGCAGGTCGGAGTCGTCGTAGGTGAAGCCGGCGGGCTGGTCGAGGAAACCGGCGACGTAGTGCGGCACGGTGGCGAGGATCGTGCCGACGAGACCGAGCAGCGAGAGGATCACCACGGCACCCGACGACGGAGCGCCGCCACGCCACTTCGGACTCCAGTTGGCGATGCCGCCGAAGATGCCGAGCACGCCGCCGTACACGACGAACATCAAGGTGGCCTCTTCGAAGATCGTTCCCTGGAGAGCGAGGTCGTCAGTGGCGTAGAGGATGTTGCCGACCATGCCGAGGAGCACCAGTGCATAGCCGAAGAAGGCGAAGGCCAGGGCCGGATTTCCCCTGGCCTCGACGTTCTTGTCGGGCTTGGCGAGCACGAGTGCCATCACGAAGACGATCAGGGCGCCGAGCACCGGGAGCGCGTTGAACAGGGCGTACGGGACGAAGTCGCGGAAGATGTCGCCCAGTTCGTCGGTGTCGATGCCCTCACCCGGCAACGGCAGGCTCTGGATGTTCTGCTGGGTGATGCCGGCCAGTGCGGCCACGCCGACGAGGCTGAGACCGGCAAACGTCACGCCGCGGGCCGGAGTGCGCTTGCCGACCGCCCCCGGCATCAGATCGGCGAAGACGCCGACGGCCGGGATGGCGAACAGGAACGTCGCGGGCTGCGTGACGACCCATCCGGCCCACGCCAGCGACCCGAGGTTGCCGCCGAAGGCCTCCCGTGAGCCGTAACGGTGGTCGACGAACAGGTAGATCAGCGTG
>CBFCWZ010000202.1:0-7019 GCA_965601935.1 uncultured Ilumatobacteraceae bacterium | reverse complement strand
CCGCCGCCGTCACCGGCCCACCCAGAGGTGGGCCGGTGACGGCCAACGATCGTTGATCATTCGATCAGCGGTACGGCGGGGCGTACATGAGGCCACCGTCGGTCCAGAGCGCGTTCACGCCGCGCTCGAGCCCGAGGGGAGCCAGGTGCCGTTCGAAGATCTCGGCGTAGTTGCCGACCTGCGACACCACCTGAGAGGCGAAGTCGCTCGGCAGGCCGAGGCCCGGGTCGAGTACGGCGGCGCCGTCGTCGCCCTCGACCTCGAGGCCGAGGAAGCGCTGGATGCCGATGTCGTCGGTGTCGGCGAAGTCGGCGATGTTCTCCGAGGTGATGCCGAACTCCTCGGCCTGGATGGTGGCGAAGATCGCCCAGTTGACCACCTGGGCCCACTCGCTGTCACCGTCCCGTACGACCGGTCCGAGCGGCTCCTTGGAGAAGACCTCGGGCAGGATGGTGAGGGCGTCGGGCCCGTCCGGGTAGGCGGCGCGCTCGCCCACGAGGGCCGCTCCGTCGGCCGACCAACCGTCGCACTGGCCGGCCACGAAGGCCTCCTGGATCAACTCGTTGGATTCGAAGGCGCGGATCTCCCAGTCGAGGCCGAGCCGATCCGCCTCGGTGGCGGCGTTGCCCTCGGTGGTGGTGCCCTGGGCGACGCAGACGATGACGCCGTCCATGTCCCCGAGGGACGAGAAGCCGCTGTCGGAGGTAACCATCATGCCCTGGCCGTCGTACAACGTGGTCTGCAGGAAGGTCGCGCCCTCGGCGCCATCGCGCGTCGCGGTCCACGTGGTGTTGCGCACGAGGACGTCGACCTCACCCGACTGGAGGGCGGTGAAGCGGTCGGCGGTTTCCAGATCGACGTGGTTGACGGCCTCGGCGTCGCCCAGCACCGCAGCGGCGATGACACGGCAGAAGTCGGAGTCGAACCCTTCGTGGTCGCCCTCGGGGGTGAGCACGGCGAAGCCCGCCAGGGCGTCGCGTGTGCCGCACTTGAGTTCGCCCGCAGACTGCACGGCGGCGAGCGTGCCGCCGTCGGACTGCGTGACCTCGACCTCGTCGGTCTCGGCCGGCGCATCGGTTTCGGCTGGTGCTTCGGTTTCGGCCGGCGCGTCAGTTTCCGCAGCGGCCTCGGTCTCGGCTGGCTCGGTGTCGCCCGAGTCGCCTGAATCGTCGTCGTCGCTCGTGCAGGCCGCGCCGATCAAGGCCAGCCCGACCAGTGGTACGACGAGTCGTCGCATCGTTCGATGCATTGTTCCCCTTCCCCTGATGACCGTCCGGGTCATCGTCTGTTCACGTGTAGGTGTCCGCCTGCTCCGGAACCTAGATCGGGACAGTCGCACAGCGCAAGCGCTTCCCCATTCACGCATCGGCAAGACTGCGCACCATGACCGACGCACGTTCTGCTCTCGTCGACGCCGCCGCCGCTGTCCGCTCGGTGGAGGTGTCGACCGCCCGCTCCGCCCCGGGGGCTGCCGAGGCCACCGGCTACGCCGTCGCCTCGAAGGGATCCGTCCCCCGCGGGCTGGGCCTCAACCGGGCCGCCCTCGAGGCCAGTGGCTTCGAGGGAAAGGCCGGCCAGGTGCTGGCGGTTCCGGGTGCCGATGGGCTCGGCGTGGCGATCGGCATCGGCGACCCGGGTGAGATCGATGCGAACGGCCTGCGCCGCGCAGCCGCATCGTTCGCTCGCGCCGCCTCGACGGCAGCTCACCTCGCCACGAACCTGGCCGATGTCGCATCAGTCGCCCCAGAGATGGCCGGCCGCGCCGTCGCCGAGGGGATCCTGCTCGCCTCCTACCGGTACGTGGGTCTGAAGACGGGGGACGATCTGGCCTCGAGGTTGCAGTCGGCCACCCTGATCGCCGGCGCCAAGCGGGCCAAAGGGGTCGCCGCCGGAGCCGGACACGGCAAGGTCGTCGCGGCCGCCGGCGCGCTCGCCCGGGAACTGGCGAACACCCCACCCACTCACCTCAACGCGAGGGACCTCGCCGCACTGGCACAGGAGATGGGCGCCGACTCTGACGTCGATGTCGAGGTGTTCAACGCCGATGACCTGCGAACCATGGGGTGCGGCGGGCTCCTCGGTGTCAACCGGGGTTCCACCGAACCGCCGCGGATGATCAAGCTGACCTACTCGCCGAAGAAGCCGAAAGCTCACCTCGTGCTCGTGGGCAAGGGGATCATGTACGACTCCGGCGGCATCAGCCTGAAGAACAGCGACGCCTTCCACCAGGTGATGAAGATGGACATGTCGGGTGCCGCCGCCGTGTTCGCCACCATGTTCGGCCTGCCCGACCTGCGCGGCAGGAACAAGGTCACCGCCTACCTCATGTGCACCGACAACATGCCGTCCGGCTCGGCGCTCAAACTCGGCGACGTGCTCACCATGCGCAACGGAAAGACCGTCGAGATCCACAACACCGACGCCGAGGGCCGCCTCGTGCTGGCCGACGGTCTGTCGTTGGCCTCGGAGGAGAAGCCCGACGGGATCGTCGACATCGCCACCCTGACCGGTGCCGCGCTCGGCGCGCTGGGTTTGGAGATCGCCGCCGTCCTCTCGAATGACGACACCTTCTGCGACGCCGTCACGAACGCGAGTGCCGATGTCGACGAGCCGGTGTGGCGACTCCCGCTCGAGACCGAGCGCTACCGCAAGCTGCTCGACTCCACGTCGGCCGACATGCGCAACATCGGCGGCCCGTATGCGGGCACCATCACGGCGTCGATCTTCCTCAGTGAGTTCGTCGACGGGGTTCCGTGGGCGCACCTCGACATCGCCGGCCCGATGAAGGTCGACGCCGACTCCGGTCTCAACTCCAAGGGGGCGACCGGATTCGGCACCCGCCTCCTCCTCGAACTGGCGACCACCTACGTCCCGCCCGAGGACTGACCTTCCAGCCGGGCCACATTGTCGGCTACCTCGGCAGCGGTGACCTCGGCGACGCCGAGAGCGAGCAGCTGGTGCTCGACGGTGTCGGCGGCGTCGCCGACGTCGAGCATCGCCATCGCCAACTGGTGGGCGCGGGTCAGTTCGTCGAGGGTGACCGACCTCGTCTGCCACTGCTCGTGGGCGGCGCGCACCGACTCGGGCAATCGCTTCAGGTGGCGGTGGGCGACGGTGGGGACACGCCGCCGGACGGCGAGACCTCCTGGAATGGCGTGGGCCAGCCCGAACATGACACAGCGGTGGAGCCCGCGCGTGAAGGGCGTGATGCGGCCGGTTTCGAACGCCAGCCCCATCTCCCTGGCGAGCACGACCAGGTCGGCCTCGTACCCGCGCGGATGCCGATCGAGTCCGGCGGCCAGACGCCGCACCAGCCACGTGGCCGTCGGCCCGAGGACTCCCAGCCAGAACGTCTCGACGTACCGCGAACGAGGGTCGTATCCGTGTTCGTCGACCACGGGGTCTGTCCAGGGCCGGATCGTGATGGTGGGCGTCCGCGAGAGCGTGGTGGCGTCAGGCATTCGAGGAGGCCTCGCACCGCCGGATCACGCCGGCGTCGGGGCCGTCCGGCTCCGAGAGCGTTCTCGGCGGCGCGCCGTGGCTGCCGTGTGTACGTTGGCGGTGCGGCGGGAGAGTGGTGAGCACGAATCCTCCAGGTGATCACGGATCGGTGAGGAGGAAGTCGGCACCTCCCAGTGGGTCGCGGGAGGCGGGAAAGGGAAAGGAGCGGGCTGTTACGGCGTCTGCACCATCGGCCACATCGTGACCAGGAGGGCCTGGAGCTGGCGTCGACGGGCGTTGGCGACCGCCTGCGCCTCCTGTACGGCCTCGTCGTTGGGTGGCTGCTGCACCTGCAGGCCGAGCAGCGTGTCGATGGCACCGCTCAGGAGCAGGACCGAGTTGGCGAGCAGGTGCCATGGGTCGTCGGCGCTGATGGCCTGCTGGTTCGCGGCAGTGGCGATGCTCTGCACGCGAGAACGCTCGTACTGCCAGCGGGCGAGCGCTTGGTCGGGCGGGGAGCCGAGGAGTTGCACCGACAGCTGGTCGTGGAACCACTGGGCCGTCCCCATCACGTTGTGCTGCTCGCGGTGGGCATCGGTACCGACCGGGCTCGGAGCGGTGGCTGGTCGCCGGTCGTTGCGGCCCAGGAAGGAGAGGACCACTGCGACACCCGCCACAAGGATGGACAGCAGGACGATGAAGAGCAGCCAGTTGCTGTCGTCGTCCTCCTGCGCCGGAGGCGCCGGAGCCGATTCGGCCGGCGGCTCCTCAGGGGCGGTCTCGGGTGGTGGCTCGGTGTCGGAGGTGGCCACGACGGACGCGGGCTGTTCGGCCGATGCCGGGGAGTGGAGGAGAAGAGCGCCGGGGACCGAGAGGGAGACGGCCGCGGCGCCGATGACCAGACGACGGACAGGAGTGCTCAACACGCCTCCGACCCTATGCCACCCGCCCACGTGCTGCGTGGCATCGCGGCTCATCCCGCGATGATGTGGCCCAGGGTCAGGTCGGGCTCGTTCTGCTCGATGCGCTGGAGCGCGTACTTGTTCTCGAACAGCGCGACGAGTGCCCCGTCGCTGCGCTGGAGGATGCGCACTCCGGTCTTCTCCCGCAACTTCCCGGCGGACTCGGCGTCGGTCTGGCGGATCGCCTGGTACGGCGCAGCCGACAGCTCGGTCGGGGCGTTGAACTCGACGTCGAGTCGGTTGGCGAACACGTCGAACTGGAGCTGGCCGACTGCCGCGAGGACGGGAGAGGCCTCGCCCCAGTCGGGATCGCGCAGCACCTGGACGACGCCCTCCTCACCGAGTTGACCGAGGCCCTTGCGGAACTGTTTGGTCTTGCCGGTGTCGACCGGGCGGGCGGTGGCGAACACCTCCGGCGCGAACTGGGGCAGTCGCGGGAAGTCGACCGACGGGCCGGTCTCGTCGAAGAGAGTGTCGCCGATGTGGAGCCCGGTGGCGTTCACCAGGCCGACCACGTCCCCGGGGAATGCTTCGTCGACCGTGGAGCGCTCGGCTCCGAACACCGTGGAGGCGTACTTCGTCGCGAACGGCTTGCCGGTGCGGGTGCAGGTGAGGACCATTCCGCGGTCGAAGCGCCCCGAACAGATGCGGGCGAACGCGATCCGGTCCCGGTGGTTGCGGTCCATGTTGGCCTGCACCTTGAACACGAACGCCGACAACGGCTCGTCGAGGTGGCGGGGTTTCTCCTCCGTGTCGCCGCGGGGGCTCGGGGCGGGTGCCAGGTCGACGATCGAGTCGAGCAGGTGGCGCACACCGAAGTTGGTGAGTGCCGATCCGGCGAAGACGGGTGTCGACTCGCCGGCGAGGAACGACGCGATGTCGACGTCGGCCCCGATGGCATCGAGCAGCTCGGACTCGTCGACGGCCTTCTGCCAGTCGGAGCCCTCCTCGGCCGCGGCCTGGTCGGCAGGCACGTCCTCTTCCGGCGCGATCTGCGAGCCACGGGCCGTGCGGGTGAAGCGGGTGAAGATGCCGGTGCGGCGATCGATCACGCCCTTCAGGTCGCCGTGGGTGCCGACCGGCCACGTGGCAGGTGTCGGGCGCAAGCCGATCTGCTCTTCGATCTGGTCGAGCAGCTCGAGCGGTTCCATGCCGGGCCGGTCGAGCTTGTTCAGGAAGGTCAGCACCGGCAGGTTGCGCGAGCGGCAGACCTCGAACAGCTTGAGGGTCTGGGGCTCGATGCCCTTCGCCGAGTCGAGCACCATCACGACGGCGTCGACGGCCGAGAGGACGCGGTAGGTGTCCTCGGAGAAGTCGCGGTGGCCAGGGGTGTCGAGCAGGTTCAGTTCCTGTTCGCGGAAGGGGAAGTTGAGCGCCGTCGACGTGATCGAGATGCCGCGTTTCTGCTCCATGTCCATCCAGTCGGAGGTGGCGGCACGGCGGCCCTCGTGGGCCTTCACTGCTCCGCCGCTCTGGATTGCTCCGGCGTACAGCAGGAACTTCTCGGTCAGCGTGGTCTTGCCCGCGTCGGGGTGGCTGATGATCGCGAACGTGCGACGGCGCGCGGCTTCGTCGAGAACCTGCTGGGACACGTCGGTCGACGCTATCGGCGCCTCTCCTCCACCATGTGTGGGGCGACGTCGGAGCCGGCCGACTGCTGGGCCGTTGCGGCGTGCCTGTGACACAGTGGGATCGTGACGAACGACGCCTCACTGCCCCCCGGAGTGGATGCTGCCCGCGAGCTCCTGTCGGAAGCAGAGAAGGTCGTGGTACTCACCGGGGCGGGGATCTCCACCGACTCCGGGATCCCCGATTTCCGGGGTCCCCAAGGGCTCTGGACGAAGAATCCGGCGGCCGAGAAGGCCTCCGACATCAGCTACTACCTCAACGACCCGGAGGTGCGCGCCGCGGCATGGCAGGCCCGGCTGCACACGCCCGCCTGGCAGGCACGGCCGAACGACGGCCACAGGGCGGTGGTCCAGTTGGAACAGCGCGGCTCACTCCATGCGGTCGTGACACAGAACATCGACGGACTCCATCAACAGGCCGGCAACGACCCCGACAAGGTGATCGAGGTCCACGGGACGATCTGGTTCACCCGTTGCTGGGACTGCGACGACCGCCGGGACATGGACGAGACCCTCGAACGCGTACGGGCGGGGGAGGACGACCCGAGCTGCCTCCTCTGCGGCGGGATCCTGAAGAGTGACACCATCTCGTTCGGGCAGTCCCTGATCCCCGAGGTGATCGAGCGGGCCATGCGGGTGAGCGAGGAGTGCGACGTGTTGCTCGCGATCGGTTCCACTCTCTCGGTCTTCCCGGCCGCCAACTGTGTCCCCGTCGCCAAGGCCACCGGGGCGCGGGTCGTCATCGTCAACGGCCAGGAAACGGCGATGGATCGCTACGCCGATCACCTGTTGCAGGGCGGGATCGGCGAGATCCTGCCCGCTCTCATCGCCTGAGTGGAATTCCGACCAACTCGGTAGAGTTTCGGCCATGACGTCGTTCCGCGACCTGCTCTCCGCCGCCAAGGCCACGATCACCGAGGTCGACACCTCGGGTGCCGCCGAGCTCATCGACGAGGGTGCGGTCGTTCTCGACGTGCGCGAGCCCGAC
>CBFCWZ010000201.1:0-7035 GCA_965601935.1 uncultured Ilumatobacteraceae bacterium | reverse complement strand
GCGTTGCCCCACGTGGGAGACCGACCCGAACCTGGCATTGGTGGCGATCGACCGGATGCGACTTTCGGACGCATCGCGCTCGCCATTCGACAACAACGCCGAGCGGGCCGCAGAACGAGAACGCCTGGGTGCCGAGATCGCGGGACTCCTCGAAGGCGACCCGGAGACGCAAGGGCAGTTCGTGGCGGCCCTGCACGCGGCCACGATCTTCATGCCGGGCCGGGAGCGCACCAAGACGAACTGCGTCAAACTGGTCCAAGAGGGCCGGATGGGTGCCCACGAACTCGGCCGCCGCCGCGTCGCCGCGGGCCACTTCCACCATCACACCGATTTCGCGTTCCTCACCCGCGAGGAGATAGAAGTGGAGACCGACAACCCGGGCACGTTCACGGCCGAACTGCGTGACCGCGAAGCCCTCTTCAACGAGGTAGCCGGGCTGCAGGAGCCGTTCCTCTTCAAGGGTGGCCGTCCCGACATGTCGCAGTATCCGCCCCGCTCGGTGGAGGACGTCGAGCCTCTTGCCGCCGGCGAGGCGATCGTCGGGGCGGGTGGTTGCCCCGGAGTCGTGCGGGGGATCGCCCGGGTCGTGCTCGACTCGCACGACCCGACCGCTCTCGCCCCTGGCGACATTCTCGTTGCACCGATCACCGACCCGTCGTGGACGCCGCTGTTCGTCCCGGCCGAAGGTGTGGTGGTCGATGTCGGGGCCCCACTCAGCCACGCGATCATCGTGAGCCGCGAACTCGGCATCCCGTGCGTCGTGTCCGCCACCGACGCCACCAAGAAGATCCCCGACGGCGCACTCATCGAGGTCGACGGCACCACCGGCGTCGTCACCGTCGTCGACACCCCCTGAGCTTCTCGAGAACGAGCCTGTGGGATCCGTGCATGCGGGGCCGAGCAGGTTCGTTCACGAGTTCCCGGGTGGTGGTTCCATATACCGAGTGGGCGTTCACTATGTTGTCGCCGGGCGGGTCACGGAGTCGCCGACGGCGAGGGGAGACACATGGTTGATCGTTGGCTGGTCGAGGTCGATCTGGACGACAAGTGGGATTTCTATTCTCGCGCCAACTTCGGGGAGGTCATCCCCGACGTGGTCACGCCGTTCTGGTCGTGGCTGATCGAGTGGAACGGCAAGCCCGGTCCGTTCGAGAACGGGTTCCGACGGGGCGGTATCAGGTTCGGGACGTATGACCCCCGACGAGTACCCACCGGACCGGCCGATCTTCGTGGCCGTGTCCGGCGGGTACGCCTACCTCAACGTCACCACCGGACGGATCTTCGGCCACCGGATGCCGGGCATGACCCCGGAGCAGATCGACACGGCCTACTTCGGTGATGCCCCCGGGCTCCCCGAGTTCGAGGTGCAGGAGGGCTACGACCGCCCGGATCTGAGCGCGAAGATGGGCGCCTCGTTCGCAGCGGCGCTCACGGCGACCGAGTTCCCCGAGGCGCTCGCCCACGAGGAGATGGTCGCCCAGCTGCGCGCCGAGCGCCCCGACCTCTCCACGCTGACCGACCGAGAACTGCTCGACCGGGCCCTGAAGGTCCTCGACGACCACTTCGAGGACCTGTTCGCCGAACACATGTGGTCGACCACCTGCGTGTCCGCGCCGGTCGGCGTACTGGGCGCGGTGTGCGCGGCCGTCGGGCGACCGGAGGACACGTTCAACCTGATGGCCGGGCTCGGTGACGTGGCGTCGGCAGCGCCCTCGATGGCGATGTGGGAATTGGGCCGCATGGCCGCCGAATCCCCAGCGTTGGCCGAGGCGTTCGAGGCTGGGATCGAGGGGCTCTCCGAGCGGTTGAGCGGTCTCGCCGGGAACCCCGAAGCCGATCTGTTCCTTGCCGCCTTCGAGCAGTTCATCTACGACTACGGCAGCCGGGGGCCGAACGAGTGGGACCCGCGCTGCCCCACCTGGGAGACCGATCCCGATCTCGCCCTCGCCGCCATCGATCGGATGCGCGTGGCCGACGACGACCGCTCACCGCTCGACCGCAACGAGGAGCGGGCGGCGACGCGTCGGCGCCTCGCCGCGGAGATCGGCGCGATGGTCGAGGGTGATCCCGAGGCGGCGGGCCAGTTCGCCGCCGCGATCGGGTCGGCGAGTGTGTGGATGCCGGGCCGCGAACGGACCAAGACGAACATCGTGAAGATGATCAACGAGGCGCGGGTGGCCCTCTACGAGCTCGGCCGCCGGCGTGTCGCGAAGGGCGACTGGCAGCGCGTCAACGACTTCGCGCTGCTGTTCCGCGACGAACTCGTGGAGGAGGTCGACAACCCGGGCACGCACAGTGGTGTGTTGGAGGAACGGGAGGCTCTGCGACTCGAGGTCGCCGCGCGACAGGAGCCCTTCTTCATCGTGGGTGAGCACGTCGACATGTCGACGATGCCGCGCCGTGACGCCGCCACGGTCGAGGCCCTGGCGGCCGGCGACTCGCTGACGGGTGTCGGTGGCTGCCCCGGCGTCGCCCGGGGGACGGCACGTGTACTGCTCGACTCGCACGACCCGACTGCGCTGGAACCGGGCGACATCCTGGTGGCGCCGATCACCGACCCGTCGTGGACCCCGCTGTTCGTCCCGGCCGAGGGCGTGGTGGTGGACGTCGGGGCCCCGCTCAGCCATGCCGTGATCGTGAGCCGCGAGCTGGGGATCCCGTGCGTGGTGTCGGCCGCCGACGCGACGAAGAAGATCCCCGACGGCGCACTCATCGAGGTCGACGGCACGACTGGCGTGGTCACCATCGTCGAAACCCCCTGACGTCGGCCGTCCTCGTTTGCGTCGCGCTCTTGGCTGACGGAGGGCAGGACTCGCGACGCGAACGGCACCGGTGGGCCACCGTCTTCGTTTGCGTCGCGCTGATGGGTGGTGGGGAGCGGGTTTCGCGACGCAAACGGCAACTGGGGGCGTGGGAGCAGATGTCGGGCGTTGGGGCCGTACTGGACTTAAGGTCGTTCCGGCACGAGGAGGATGTGAATGGTCGACAAGTGGTTGGTCGAGACGGAGTTGAGCGAGGAGTTCGACTTCTACACCCGCGCCAACATCGGTGAGGTCTTCCCCGACCCGGTGATGCCGCTCACGTTCTCGCTGTTCGAGACCGACGGGAGCCCGGGACCCGTGCAGCTGGGGATGCGCGAGGCCTTCATCAGGATGGGGGCGACCGACGCCGAGGAGGTGCCGGCCGACCGCAACATCTTCCTCGGCGTCACCGGTGGGTACGCCTATCTCAATGCTTCGCTGTGGAGGCTCGTCGGCCACCGCGGGCCGGGCATGACCTACGCCGACATCGATGCGGCGTTCTTCGGCGACGCCCCTGGCGTGCCCGACTTCGTGCCGCCGACCGGACCGGATCGCACCGACCTCGAGGCGAAGATCTTCGAGACGATGCTGTGGGCCTTCACCGCGACCGAGCTGCCCGACGTGGCGGCCGACGAGCAGCTCGTCAACCGGCTGCGCGCCGACCGGCCCGACCTGACGATGCTGTCCGACCGAGAACTGGTCGAGCACGGCTGGGGCCTGATGCAGGAGCACTTCGAGCGTCTCTTCGGCCAGCACATCTACATCGGGCTGGTGGGCACCATTCCGGTGGGCGTGATCATGCAGGCCTGTACCCAGCTCGGCCGCCCGGGTGACGCCCTCAAGCTCATGGCGGGGCTCGGCGACGTCGAGTCGGCCACCCCGAGCTTCGAGATGTGGGAGCTGAGCCGGGTGGTCCGCGAATCGGCTGCTCTCAGCGACTTGTTCGACCAGGGCGTCGACGGGTTGTGGGCGCGGTTGCGGTCGGGCCGGTTCGGCTCTGAGGTCGTGGTCTTCGGTGAGGCGCTCGACGACTTCCTCGTGCGCCACGGCTCGCGCGGGCCGAACGAGTGGGAGGTCACCTCACCGACCTGGGAGACCGATCCCGAGCTGGCCCTGGCGATGATCGACCGGATGCGTCTCTCCGACGACGAGTTCTCCCCTGTGATCGGCCACACCACCAAGGTCGACGAGAGGGTCGCCCTGGCCTCCGAGATCGGCGACATGCTGGCGGCCGACCCCGATTCCCAGGGCCAGTTCCTCGGGGCTGTGAACTCGGCAGGCGTGTTCCTCGCCGGCCGGGAACGAACGAAGACCAACTGCGTCAAGCTCATCGAGGAGTGGCGTGTCGCCATGCGTGAGTACGGCCGGCGCCAGGTGGAGGCCGGGAACTTCACCGAGGTCACCGACTTCGGTCTGCTCACCGCCGAGGAGTTGGGGGTCGAACTCGACTCACCCGGAACCCACCGGGACGTCCTCGCCGACCGGGCTGCGCTGCGTGACGAGGTGGCCGCCATTCAGGAGCCGTTCCTGTTCTTCGGGGGCCGTCCCGACATGTCGGCCTACCCGCTGCGCACCACCGCTGCCGACAGGACCTTGGCCGCCGCCGACATCTTGCGTGGTGTTCCCGGCTGCCCCGGCGTGCACCGTGGCACGGCACGGGTCATTCTCTCGCCACGCGATGCGGGCGACCTGATGCCGGGCGACGTGCTGGTGGCGCCGATCACCGACCCGTCGTGGACGCCGTTGTTCGTGCCGGCAGCCGCAGTGGTCGTCGACGTCGGTGCCCCGATGAGCCACGCCGTCATCGTGAGCCGCGAGTTGGGGATCCCCTGTGTGGTGTCGGCCACCGACGCCACCAGCCTGATCCCCGACGGCGCCGAGATCGAGGTCGACGGCACCGCCGGAATCGTCACCGTCATCTCCGCGCCCTGACGTTCCTCGTTTCGGTCGAGGAACGTGCGGACCGCTCCGCATGGATCTCGACCGAGACGAAGAAGGTGGGCCGGGTCAGCCGGCCAGGGAGCCGTAGAGGGCGACGAGCAGGTTGAAGCCGCGCATGTCGCCGAAGGTGCCGTCGCCCATCTTGTTCATCACGTAGCTGAACGAGATGTGGAGGTCGGTG
Organism: uncultured Ilumatobacteraceae bacterium; assembly: GCA_965601935.1. Classification (GTDB taxonomy): domain Bacteria; phylum Actinomycetota; class Acidimicrobiia; order Acidimicrobiales; family Ilumatobacteraceae; genus CBFCWZ01. The sequence goes on along the minus strand of CBFCWZ010000201.1, from coordinate 2,112 downwards.
TCGATGATCGCCAGCGATCCGCCCCAGCCGCCCCAGAAGCAGGTGTTCGGGCTGGGGAACGGCGTGCCGACGGTGGGGAGCCCGAAACCCATGCCGAGCCGGAGGGGGAGTTGGAGCACGAGGTCGGTGCCCTCGACCTGGGTCTCGAAGATCCGCTGCACGCCTTCGGGGGAGAGGATCCGCTGCCCGAAGGCCGATCCGCCGTTGGCGGTCGCGGTGTGGACCCGGGCGACGGCGCGGGCGTTGCCGTGGCCGCCGGCCGCGGGGACCTCGGCTCGACGCCACTGCTCGGTGGAGGAGAACGCGGCCCCCAGGCCGGGGTTGACCATCGCCCGGTACGGGATGCTCTCGGTGTCGCCGGTGTCGGCCGTCAGCGGTGCCGCTGGCGGGATCACGTGGGCGACCCTGGCGTCGTGTTCGGGGCCGGTGCCGATGTGGAAGTCGGCATCGAGTGGGCCGGCGATCTCGTCGGCGAAGAACGCACCGAGGCTGCGGCCGTCGACCCGCCTCACGATCTCGCCGAGCAGGTAGCCCTGCGTGATGGCGTGGTAGCCGGAGGCGGTGCCCGGTTCCCACCACGGCTCCTGGGCGGCGAGGAGAGCGGCGACCTTGTCGTGGTCGAGGAGGTCGTCGTTGGTGATCGGCTCCTGCCATCCGGGGAGGCCGGCGCTGTGGGACAGCACGTGGCTGGCGGCGACGTGCTCCTTGCCGCCGGCGGCGAACTCGGGCCAGTACGAAGCGATCGGGGCGTGCAGGTCGAGCAGACCGCGGTCGGCCAGCACCAGGCAGCTCAGTGCAGCCATGGTCTTGGTGGTGGACCACACGTTGATGATCGTGTCGTCCTGCCACTCGCCGTCGCCCGAGTCGAACGTGGCGGTTCCACCCCAGAGGTCGACCACCATCTCACCGTTCACCGAGGCTGCCACCGAGGCACCGACGTCACCTTCCTCGAAGTTCTTCTGGAAGGCGACGCGCACCGCGTCGAAGCCGTCGCCCGTGAACCCATGAATCGCCATCGTCGGGACGGTAGCGGGGCCGTCCGGCTGCGTTCCCACCGTCGGGTCGCTGTTCGGGTCGCGGTTCTGGGCTGTCTGGTGGGGTTGTCGTGATGGGTGCGGTGGTGGTGTTGGCTGGTCGTGTTCCCTCGGTGGGTCGGTCGGTGTCCTGCGGATTCTTCGCCGGGAGCGGTCGTGGCGTGCGCGGTCTCTGCTTCTGTCGAGCTTCTGGTCGGTTGCCGCCGCCGCTGATTCTTCGACGTGAGCGGACAAGCGGAGACCGTGGGGTCTCGCGGCAGGGGCGCCGGTAGGGGTTGGGTGGGTTTCGCCGTAGGCTCGAATCCCTATGTCGAAGAAGACCAGCAAGCGCAAGGCCCGCATGCGCCGCAACAAGGCGAACCACGGCAAGCGCCCCAACATGGGTCGCGGCTGAGGACCAGCACCGAGTTCATGACGCGCCGTACCGACCACCACGGGTGGTCGGACTCGCGCGTCGCTCCCTCCGATCAGTAAGACTCCGCGCATGGCGCGCGTCGAGACACTGGTCATCTCCGGCGATCCCGACCGGTGGCGGTCGCTGGGTCTCACCGTCACCGACGACGGTCTGATCCCCCTCTTCGGAACCTCGCTCCGCATCGTCGCGCCCACTCCGCGAGACGATGCCGCCGGCGAGGAGCTGCAGGCTCGGCGGGCCCGTGGAAACGAGCCGAGGGGCGTGATCGCCTGGGAGCTGAGCGGCACAGCCGCCGACACGCCCGACGTGGTCGACGGGTTACCGACCACCAGTGTGGAGCCGGGCCGACCGGTGTTCGCCGATCACGATCTCGGCGCGGTCGGTCTCGACCATCTCGTCGTGCTGACCGGCGACCTCGATCGCACCTCGACGGCGATCGCTGCGGCGACAGGATGCGAGCTGAAGCGGATCCGTGACCTCGGATCGATGCGCCAGGGGTTCCACCGCATCGGTGGCGGCGGCCTCATCGTCGAGATCGTCGAGCGCCCCGAAGTGGAGGACGACGACGCCAGCTTCTGGGGGCTCGTGATCAACGTCGACGACCTCGACGCGGCATGCGAACTCCTCGGCGAGGACATCGGCGCTCCGAAGGACGCCGTTCAA
>CBFCWZ010000200.1:0-7081 GCA_965601935.1 uncultured Ilumatobacteraceae bacterium | reverse complement strand
GCGCCTCCTCGGGCGGGAACGTCTCGGGCAGCTTCCGATCTCGGCCTGGCTGAGTGGCCGTCGCCCCGAGTCGGATCGCTCCGACCAGGCCGACTGAGCCGAGTCCGTCGTGGCAGTGCCGATCGCGATCACGACCAAGTGGTGAAATGGCGCCGTACCCGTGCGCCCGGGCCGAGTGAGTCGACGACCGCCCTCTCGATCTGGCGGGTCCAGTTGGCACAGCGCCGGATCTCGCTCGTGCCGTAGCGCCCCTCCCGGGACAGGCCGGCGTCGGTGCGCGGGGCATAGGTCACCTCGGTCACCACCTGGGCCAACGAGGAGAGCGGGCGGGCAGCGATGGGGAACCGTTCGGCGGCCAGAGTGGCCGTTTCGGTGGGGGTGTCGGTGGGTCGTGAATGGACCCCGACGATCGACATCGTGGAGAGCGCACGATGCCAGAGACGAGCGAGCTCCTTGTCGGGAGAGGAGGGCGTGTGGCGCCGCACACGGCGAACCACCCAAGGTGCAGCCGCCGCGATCGCTCCCACGGCGAGGAGGATGAGGATCCACCACGGGCGTCCGTTGCTGTCCGACGACTCGGCGGCGGCTGGTGTGTCGAGGAACTCCTCGTCGGGGAGAGCGAGGGTGAAGTCGTCCTCGTCCGACCCGGGAACGGTGGGGAGGGGCGGGACGACTTCGGAGGCATCCTCGGCTTCCTCCGCATCGATGCCCTCGTCGTTCTGATCGGGCCGGACGCCCGTGTAGTTCGTCGTTCCGCTGGCTCCCCGGCCGGGTGTGGGCTCGAACAGGACCCAACCGAGGCCGTCGAACCAGACCTCTGGCCACGCGTGGGCGTTCTTGCCGAGGACGGAGTACACGCCCTCGGAGGTCTCGGTACCCGGGGTGAACCCGACCGCCACCCGTGCCGGGATGCCGAGCGAACGCATCATCGCCGCATAGGTGCCGGCGAACTGCTCGCAATACCCGACCCGCTCGTCCAGGAACGCCTCGATGGCGTTGTTGCCGTGACCCGGCTGCACTTCGATCTCGTAGGTGAACTGTTCTGGGTCCCGGAACCAATGCTGGAGCTTGAGCGCCGCGTCATACGGAGAAGCGGCTCCCGCAGTGACTTCCCGGGCGGTTTGGGCGACCGATGCGGGGAAGCCGTCGGGCAACGCAAGGTACACGGGGTCCGGCGGTGCCGCCGACGTGGCCCGTGCCAGGTCGGTGGGGTCGAACCTCGGTGACGCCGACAACATGACGAACTCGTCGCCCCTCTCCAGCCCGTCGCCACTGGACTTGGCGACCGTGCCGAGGTCCTCGATCCAGGCGAGTTCGTCGTCGTCGATCTCGATGATGTCGGCGGCGGCGGGGAGCAGTCGGCCGGTGAGCGCGTTGATGCGCAGGACCTGCTCGATCCTCGTCGAGCCGTCCCGTTCCTCCGCAAGGGCACCTTCGGTGGTCTGGGTCTCGGCGTCGAGGCGCCACTGCTGCCCGTCGAACTCGGGCAGGGCTGCCGTTCGCCAATACGACTCCTGGGAGGCCTCCATCACGAACAGTTGGGCGTCCCCCTGGTTGGTGAGGCGTGAGCGGATGTCGACCAGCGGTGTCACGTACGTGGTGTTCCCGCCGGAACCACCACCACCCCTGGTGTCGACCAGCGGTTGGGTATCGGCGCCGGGGAGTCGGGGCCCCACGAAGCCGGCGGAGATCCCGATGAGCCCGGCGAGCAAGAGTCCGCTCGGCGCGAGAAGCACTGCTCGCCGGTTGCGGCGCACCAGCCGGAGGGCCGGAGTGAGCATGTGATAGCGGCGCAGGACCATGACGGTGACGGCCCCGGCGATCACCAGCAGCACGCTGAGTTCGATCCGTAGGCGGTCGGTGCCGACGGCTGCGACGAACACGAAGAGGACGCCACCGGGGACGAGCGCTTCCGCCCGGGCTCCGGCCCGGAAGGCGAAGGCGTCGGACAGCAGGACGGCGAGCCCGACGCCGATGGCGGCGAGTACGTCCCATCCGAATCCGAACTGGACGGGTGCGACGGCCACCCGGAACACGTCTCGGACGAGATCGAGTTCGGCGCGGAAGAGGTCGGCGGTCGCGGTGGTCGGGAACAGGTTGGAGTAGGTGTCCCGGTAGTACAGGAACCCGATCAGCCAGGTCAGCACCACGAACACGATGGGGACTGCCAGCCAGCCAGGAACCCGGACCCTGCGGAGAACGAGGCCGAGAGCATGGCCGACGAGGGCGACCACGGCGAGATTGTCGAAGAAGCCCCAGCCGGAGAACACTCGGGCGAAGCCGGCCACGACGGACAGCGAGAACGCAGTGAGGGCGAGGGTGGCGGCGACATCGGTGGCCAGGCCGATCCGGCGCGTCGGGGGAGCGGACGCCCGTGAGGTCATCAGGCCGTCTCCACCTCGGGAGTGAGATCGACCCGGCCACGGCCGACCAGCCGGGCCCAGCCCGACCGGAGCTCCTCCTCGGTGCGGGCCGGAAGGTCGAAGGTGGTGTGGCCGGCGACGTCGGTGCTGACGGACAGCACGGTGAGACTCGGGTCGACGAGGGTCTGGATCACCTGCCAGCCGCTGCCGGAGCGCGACCCCGACACGAGGATCAGGAGGCCGAGCCCATCGCCGGGATCACGATCGAGTTCGGGGGCGGCAGGGGCACCGGGCTGGACCTCGGCGAGAACTCGGAGTGCGTGCGGAACCACCTCGGGGCCTCGTAGGTCGGCGCCCGAGCCGACGAGGCAGCGCGTGGTGAGACCTGCCGCGTCACCGCTGTGCGTGAGGCTGGCGGTGGCCACGACGGCACGCTCGAAGCTCTCGGCATCGGCGTACGAGTTCACATCGGTGTCGAGGACGACGGTGCAGCGACGGACTCCCTCGACCGTGTGCTGCTTCACCATGAGGTTCTCGGACCGTGCCGACGCCCGCCAGTAGATGGTGCGCGGCTCGTCGCCCTCGGCGTACTCGCGCAGGCTGTGGAAGTCGCCGGGGCCCATCCTGCGGGCCTGGTTCATGAGTTCCCGACCGAGTACCCCGTGCCCGAGTTTCGGCATCTCGAGCAGGATCGACTTCGGTGCGACGACCACCACGTCGAGGCCGGCCACACCGAGGCGGCGTCGGGCGAGACCGAGGGGATCGCGCACCACGGCGGCGAGCGGACCGAGTTCGACGAGGCCGCGTCGCGAGGTGGGCACGTTGTACCCGGCGCTGGTGTGCACACCCGGCTTCAGGGCCGGGACCTCCAACCGGGCCACCTGTTCGGGGGAGTTCATGCGACGGACCGTCTCGGCCAGCTCGAAGGGGGCGGAGCGGATGCGGCCGCGGTGTTCCACGTCGATGTCGACGCGTCCCGTGTCGCCTGCGATGAGGGTGCGGGGGTGGATCCATCGTGCCGCCGTCGCCCTCGGGCGGCGCACCCCGACATAGAGCAGAGCGAGCACGGGGGCGACGATGAAGCCGGCGCCGATGACGAACAGTTCGAGGACGCCGAAGACCCGACCGAGGACGAGCGCCAGCACCCCCGAGACCAGGCTGGCGACTCCTTGCGGTGTCATGGTGTCACCCGATCATCGGGCCACCGGAACCGGTACGGACTCGAACAACTCGAGCACCACGTCGGTCGCCGACAGCCCTCCGCCGCGGTCGGAGCGGAGGAGACAGCGGTGGCTCAGTGCGGCTACCCCGACGGCCTTGACGTCGTCGGGCGTCGCATAGTTGCGGCCGCGTGCGGCCGCGTGCCCGCGGGAGGCCGCCGCCAGCTGGAGGGTGGCCCGCGGTGAGAGGCCGATCTCGAGGCTCGGATGGCGGCGCGAGGCCTCGGCGAGGTCGACGAGGTAGGACTTGAGCGCGGGGGCGACATAGACGGAGCCGACTGCTTCGATCATGGCGGTGATCTCGTCGGAGGAGACGACGGGGGAGAGGCTGCGGAGCGCCGCCGCAGAACCCTGGTTGTCGAGCATCTCGATCTCGGCTGCCCGTCCGGGGTATCCGATCGCGATCCTGAGCAGGAAGCGGTCGAGCTGGCTCTCGGGCAGTCGGTAGGTGCCCTCCTGCTCGATGGGGTTCTGGGTGGCGATCACCATGAACGGCGGATCGAGAGCGCGGCTGACACCGTCGGCGGTGACCTGACGCTCCTCCATTGCCTCCAACAGCGCCGACTGGGTCTTCGGTGAGGCACGGTTGATCTCGTCGGCGAGCACGATGTTGGCGAACAGGGGACCCCGCTCGAAGCGGAACGACTCGGTGGAGCGCTGATAGATGCTCACTCCGACGAGGTCGGTCGGGAGCAGGTCGGGGGTGAACTGGACCCGCTTCCAGGTGCAGTCGATCGAGGCGGCGAGCGCCTTGGCCAGGCTGGTCTTGCCCACACCCGGCACGTCCTCGACCAGGAGGTGACCTTCGGCGAGGAGGCAGATCACCGCTTGCTCGATCGCCTCGTGCTTGCCGTGCAGTACCTGGGCGACGTTGGCGGTGATGGCGTCGAAGAGGTCGGCGAAGCCCGTCGTGGCCGGCGCGGGCTGGTTCCCGTCCTCCGCGCCTGAAGTCGGCTCGCTCGCTGAGATCCCCGTGGTCACTGGGGTCAGGCTAGACGCGCCTGGGAGACCGTGGCGATCGGGGGTACCTTCGTTCGCGGTGAGTTTCGAAGTCCCCGAGCGGAGTGATCCCGCCGCCGTCGCGCTGACCACGCTGGCCGTCGTGGTCGAGGGTTCCCGATTGGCAGCGGGTCTCGTCGACGAGAACGGGACCATTGTCGTCCGTGACCGGATCGCCACGCCGACCCGCGATGCCTGGGCGGGGCTCGAACGGATGATCCGTCGGGTCCTCGCGGCCGCCCCCGTCGGTACGCCGGACCCCCACTCGGTCGCCACCATCTGCAGTGGGCCCGTCGATTCACACGCCGGCACGGTCTCGCCGCCGGGGATCTACAACTGGGCCAACTTCCCGGTGCGCGAGCGCCTGGAGGAGCTGGTCGAACTGCCCGTCTCGGTCGATTCGCTCGCCGGCGCCATGGCCGAGTTGCGTCTGCGTGGCCCCGATGGCACGCAGGCCGACCCCGCCGGCGCGAGTTTCCTCGAGGTGGCCCTCGGGACCTCGGTCGACTCGGCCTGCATCGTCGGTGGTCGGCGCCTGCGCGGCGCCCACGGCAACGCTGGTTCGATCGCGCACGTCAACGTCGTGCCAGGGGGCAAGAGCTGCTGGTGCGGCGCGGAGGGGTGTGCCGAGTCCTACTTGTCGACGACGACGCTCGAAGCCGAGATGAATCGCCCGCTCCAACGGGCCACCCCATCGATCGTCGAGCGAACCGGGATGATGCTGGGTCGGGCGCTGTCGACGATCGCAGTCACCGTCGACGTCGCGGTCGCCCACGTGTCAGGCCCGTTGGTCGACACGCTGGGTGAACCGATGCTGCAGGCAGCCCGGTCGGAGATCGAGGTGCGATCGCGCCTCTCCCATGTGGTGGATCTCGAGATCCGGCGGGACGGGGGGCTCCCGCTGCTCGTGGCGGCGGTCGTGGCGGCTCGCCACGCCCCCGACCTCTCGTCGGTTACCGGCGGGTAGATCCGGCGCGATACCGTCGCGGTCATGCAGCCGACGTACTCCCCCGAAGCCGAGGCCTACCGCGAAAAGGTGCAGGCATTCCTGGCCGAGAAGCTCCCCACCAACTGGAAGGGCACCGGTGCCCTCGATGCCGAAGAACTCTCGGAGTTCGTCACCGGCTGGCGCTCGACGCTGTACGAGTCGGGGTACCTCGCCCCGGGATGGCCGGCCGAGTACGGCGGCGCCGGCCTTTCGGCGACCGAGCAGGTGATCCTGGCCGAGGAGTTCGCCAGGGCCGGTGTGCCCACCGGTGGACCCAACGATCCGTTCAGCATTCAGATGCTGGGCAACACCCTGCTCATGTGGGGCACCGAGGAGCAGAAGCAGTACTACCTGCCGCGCCTCCTGTCCGGTGAGGACACCTGGTGCCAGGGCTACTCCGAGCCCGACGCGGGTTCCGACCTCGGCAACGTCGGGCTGCGGGCCGAACTCGACGGCGACGAATGGGTGCTGAACGGCCAGAAGATCTGGACCTCAGCGGGTCATCTCGCCGACCACATCTTCACCCTGGCCCGCACCGACCCCGACTCCCCGAAGCACAAGGGGATCAGCTTCCTGCTCGTCCCGATGGACCAGCCGGGGGTGGAGGTGCGGCCGATCAAGATGATCTCCGGCGAGAGCGAGTTCAACGAGGTGTTCTACACCGACGCCCGTTGCCCGAAGGAGAACGTGGTGGGGGGCGTCAACAACGGCTGGGCCGTCGCGATGTCGCTGCTCGGCTTCGAGCGCGGCGAGGCCGCTGCGACCGCTCCGATCAACTACCAGGGTGAGGTCGAGCGGCTGATCGAGATGGCCCGTGAGCGCGGTCTCACCGACGACCCGATCATCCGCCAGAAGCTGGCCTGGGCGTGGTCCAAGACGCGGATCATGAAGTACAACGGCCAGCGTGTGCTGACCCGCTTCCTGGCCGGGCACCATCCGGGTCCCGATGCCGCCATCGGGAAGCTGTACTGGAGCGAGTATCACAGGGTCGTCACCGAACTGGCGATGGACATCCTCGGAGCCGACGGAATGCACTGGGAGGGCCGCCCGCCCTCGTCCGCGTTCTCGACCGACGATCTCGGTGCTCCGAACAGCAACTCGTCGTGGATCGGCACGTTCCTCAACGCACGGGCCGGCACCATCTACGCAGGTTCGTCCGAGATCCAGCGCAACATCACCGGTGAGATGGTCCTCGGCCTGCCCAAGGAGCCGCGGCCGTCCTGATCCGCGCTGTCGCCCCACTCCTCTCGCGGCCCGGGCTCTGGCCCACTGCAGTGCGTCAGGCGCGCCTCACCACGCCCCGGGGATGGTGGAAGAGATCACCGCATCTGCCGATGCCGTCACGCGAGTACCTGCGGTTCCGGATGATCACGCAGTACGGCGATCCCGACGCCGATCCGGAGGGCGAGGACCTCGTCCACTACCTCGAGTGGTGCCGGGCGCAGCGGCGCTGACACCACCTCGCCGACACCGCGGGATCCGGTCACAACCCTTCCCGCATGCGCCGAGTG
>CBFCWZ010000199.1:0-7099 GCA_965601935.1 uncultured Ilumatobacteraceae bacterium | reverse complement strand
ATCGGTTGACCATGTCGCTGGTGGCCGCGTCGGGTGCCGCCATGTCGTCGTCTTCGAGTGAGTTGCCGTTCAACCAGTCGGTGAGCACGGCCCACGAGTACTGCCCGGACACCCACGACCCGGCCGGACGGGCCCGCACCAGCCGCCCCTCCATCGCCGCCAGGAGCGGGACCCGGGTGTGGGCCTGCACCTGTGTGGCGTTCTTGGTCCCGGGTGCGGCGGTGAGCCCGATGTTGAGTTCGGGGAGCTGCTCGCCGATCTCCCGGGTGAACGCCGCCCCCTTCGCCGCGACGTGGTCGACGACGCGGGCGGTCGCCTCGTTCAGCCAGCGTTCGGCGTTGTCGACGTCGTCGCTCGCATCGAGCCACTGCAGGACCTTCTTGCGTTCGCCGGCGGCGACCTTCAACGTGCTCGACGCGTTCGCTGCCGCCGCCACGGCGCGTGACATGACCCAGATCGTGCGGCGCATCGCGTGGTGCCGGATCAGGCTCCTGTCGACGTAGAGGGCGGAGTCCACACTCTCGACCGACGGGTTCTGCATGCGCGTGAACGCCGACAGGTACACGGTCGTCGGGTCGGAGGAGTGGAGTGCGACGAGGTCGTCGGCGATCGCCACCACGTCGTCGGTGCGTTCCGACGGCAGCAACCGGTGGCGCCGGGCGATCCGGGCCCGCCGCTCGTCGGTGGAGACGCCGGGGCGGGCGGACGCGCTCATCTCGTCAGTCGAGGTCGGGAACCACGACGTACTTCTCGCCGCCGCCCGCGGCGATCACGTCGTCGAGCCAGTTGCCCTCGTAGAGGTCGGTCGGACCCTGGAGGAGGTCGGGTGGCTCACCGTCGGGAGTCGTGGCGAGCGACCAGGCCTGGCGCTTGTAGGTCCAGTTCTCCGGGTGCAGGCGGTGGGCCTCACGCCACCACGGCGCCGCCGCGTCGTTGCCGCCGGCGTGGTGGTAGTGCGTGCCCAGCTCGAAGTGGGCGGCGGCGAGACCGTGCTCGACGGGACGGGGCTGGGAGCGGGCGATCACCTCGTCGGGCGACAGCGCGAACCGGCTGTCGGATCCGTTCTCCACCCAGTCGAGGATGGCGGCACGGTAGGCGTCGGCCGTGTCGGGCATCTTCTTCACCTCGACGAACGTCCGCTCCAGCCGCTCCGGCAGGCCCTCGGGGATGTCCATCTCGCGCAGCGGGCTGCGCTCGATCGAGGCGCCCTCGGCGGGGCGGACGATCATCCCGTCCTCGTCGATCCACACTGCCATCGGGACGTTGATGAACCCGAAGAGGCGGTCGGTGAGGTGCTCGGTGTCGATCAGCGACGGATGCGTCGGATTCGCCGCCTCGATGAACGGCCGCGCGTTCTCGGGGTTCACGTCGAGGGCGACCGTGACGACGCTCAGGCCCTTGTCGGCCAGTTCGGAGTGGAGTGCCTGCCAACCTGGCAGGCTGTCGCGGCAGCCTCACCAACTGGCCCACGCCACGAGCAGGGTCTTGCGCCCGTGCATCGCGGCGAGGTTGAACGGGTTGCCGTCGATGTCCTGCAACTCGGCGTCGGGAGCCTCCGCCGACGTGAGCGCTCGGCCGCCGCACTCGGGCCCGATCGCGTAGAGCCCCGAGTCACCGTCGTGGACGACCGGCATCCCGAGCCGCTCCGCGACCGCGTGCAGGTCGAGCAGACCCTCGTCGGTCGTCCCACCGGGAACAGGGACGCAGCGCTCGTCCTTGCACAGCCCCTCCGGCCTGCTCACCCACCCGGTCGCCGCCGCGAACTCTCCCGGATCCACAGTCATCGACTCGACGATCATGTGGCCAACCGTAGTGGTGTCAGACACCGCTTCACCTTTGCGCTTCACCTTTGACGGCACAGTGGGGCCGGGGGCGCTGGCGGCTCCTGGTCAGGTGTCGAGAACCTGATCGAGTTCGTCGACGGTGAGCACGCCGTGGTCGGTGATCCACGAGGTGACCAAACGGGCCGGCGTCACGTCGAAGCCCCAGTTGCGGGCGGTGGTCGCCCCGGGTGCGACGGGGCCGTCGTTCACGGTCAGGACCTCGTCGGGCGACCGCTCCTCGATGGGGATCGCCGCGCCGTCGGGGCAGGCCGGGTCGAACGTCGAGGCGGGCGCGGCGACGTGGAAGCCGACGCCACAATCGGCGGCGGCAACCGCCTTCAGGTAGGTGCCGATCTTGTTGGCGGAGTCGCCGTTGGCGGCGATCCGGTCGGCCCCCGTGATCACGAGGTCGACCTCACCGTGCCGCAGCAGATGCCCCGCCGCGTTGTCGACGACGAACGTGTGGGGGACATCGCGCTGGGCGAGCTCCCACGCGGTGAGTGCGCCCTGGTTGCGCGGCCGCGTCTCCGACACCCAGACGTGGACCGGGATGCCCTTCTCCGCCGCCACGTACACGGGTGCAGTGGCGGTGCCCCATTCGACGGTGGCGAGGGCACCCGCATTGCAGTGGGTGAGCACCTGGACGGGTCGGCCGGTTCGTTGGTGGATCGTCGCGAGGAGATCGGCGCCCGCGTCGCCGATCGCCCTGCACGCAGCGGCGTCCTCGTCGGCCATCACCGATGCGACCTCCGCTGCCGCGTCGGCACGGTCGTCGGGCGGGAGTGGCTCGAGGAGGGTCCGGCACCGTTCGACGGCCCAGCCGAGGTTGACCGCCGTCGGCCGGGCCGCGGCGAGTTGGCTGCATGCGGCGTCCAGCCGGCGCGGGTCGGCCCGCATCGCCAGTGCGATCCCGTAGGCAGCGGCGACGCCGATGAGTGGTGCACCGCGCACCTCCATGTCGCGGATGCCGCGCATGGCGTCGTCGACGGTCCGCCACTCCGCGGTGGCGCACTCGTGGGGCAGCCGGGTCTGGTCGATCACCATCGCCGCCCGTTGCTCGTCCCCCCACCAGATCGTGCGCTCGAACACGTCACGATCGTATGGCACGATCGCGCCGCCTCAGACGGGTTCGCCCTGCCGCTCCTGTGGCGCGCCCTTCCATCTGGGTCATCTGCCGACTCTGTGACACCCCCTGCCTAGGGTGGTTGGTGCCGACTCCCTCCTGAAGGAATCCGATTCCGAGGAGGACAATCGATGAGATCCGAAGAAGCGGTGGAACTGCTGGCCGGCGTGCTGGCCGCTCCGCCCGACGGGATGGATCGCGAGGCCTGCACCCGGCGCCTGCGCGAGATCGCCCGCTTGCGCGGTGTGTTGGGCGCGGCGGAGATCGCGACGTCGCGCCGGCTGGGCGTGTTGGCCGAGCAGGGCCGCGGCGAGCCGGTGGAGCATTCGCTCGGCCGTGCGGGTGGTCGGTCCGCAGCGGCGGCGGAGAACACCCGCGACCGTGAGCAGGCGGCCGGTGAGTTGCCGGGGTTCGAAGATGCGCTCGGAGAGGGCGCAGTGTCGACCGAGCATCTCGATGCGTTGGCGATGGCGCTGAAGTTGCTTGCCGTGCACCCTGAACTCGTCGCCGAGTTCAAGGCCGCCGAAGCCGAACTGCTCGAGCACGCAGCAAGCGAGGGTGTCGACGCGTTCCGGCGGCGGTGCCGCAAGTTCGCCAAGGCTCTGATCGGCCGCGCCGACCTCGAGGCGGGTTCGAAGGAGCGTGACCGTCAGCGGGCACGGGCGAACGTGAAGACCTGGCGCGACAAGGACACCGGCATGTGGCACCTTCATGCCGAGTTGGACCCGGAGCGTGGAGCCATCGTCGATCGCATGCTGCAGCAGGAGTTGGCCCGTCTTCGCAGTCAGGACCAGGACACCGGCGACACACCGTTGCCGTTCATGCAGCTGAAGGTCGACGCCTTGGTCTCCGCGATGTCGACGACCGGTGACGGGTCGCCGGGACGGGCACACGTTGCCGTTCTGATCGACTGGGATCATCTGCGTGGCGACGTTGCGGCCGCCGCCGATCGTGGGGCCGTCCAGATGTCGCCTGAGTACCGCATGGCCCTCGGCGGGTCCGGCGAGCTCGATGGTGACGGGGTGTTGTGCGAGACCATCGACGGCATTCCGCTCCACGTCGAAACGGTGCGTCGCTTGGCCTGTGACGCCGACATCCTTCCGGCGGTGATGGACTCGTCGGGGATCGTGAAGGACATGGGCCGCGGTGCCCGGTCGGCCACGCCGGGGCAGAAGGCCAGGTTGTCGACGATGCACGCCACGTGTGTCGGCCCGGAGTGTCGGGTTCCGTTCTCCAAGTGCCACATCCACCACGTGGTCTTCTGGGGCCTCCTCGGTAATACCGACGAGGAGGTGCTGGTGCCGGTGTGCAGCCGCCATCATCACGACCTCCACGAAGGCGGCTACCGCATCCAACTCGACGGCGATCGCAACATCGCGTGGCACCGGCCCGACGGCACCGAGTTCTGGAGGGGCAGCAGCATCGACCGCCGCGACAACCCCAACGCCGCATGAGCTCGTCCCGGGTCCGGTCACACGAGCAGGTGACACCCTGCTGCGGCGACACCGATCGTGGTGCGGGTGTGCTGGCCGTGATCCCCGGACACGACGAGCAGTAGGCCGGTCACCGGGTTCGACACGGCGGTGGTCCGGGCGTCGCCCGGCTCCGGCTGCGCGAGCCCGGGTACGGACGCCCGACTGCCCTCGCGGTCGAGTTCGGCGAGGGTGCGCGTCAGGGCGCCCAACCTGGTGATCACGGCGGCGCGGCATACCCCGGCGCGCCCGCGAGCGGCACCTCGTTGGAGTACCCGCCCGATCGGGCCGAGCGACCTACCCGCCGCGACGAGCGTGACGGGGCCGCGCTCACGGGCCGATCACCGACGGCCGGACCCACTGGAGAGGGACCCCGACGCCAAGCGACACCAAGCGGGGGACCGGATCCGCGACCGGCACGTGGCGCACGGTCGTCACAGGGTCGTCGCACGATCTGCGAACCCGCAGCATTGCGAACGGACTGCTCTGGTCGATGGCCGTCACGTGTGCTGGTTCGCCGAGACTGCTCGCGGGCGCCAACGAGGCCGTCAGCGATGCGCAGCAGGTAGCAGGGAGCAGGTAGCTCGTCGGCGCTGCATACCGTCGCGGTTCGCCGGGCACCGTCATTGGGACCATTCGGTGAGGGTTTCGACGAGATCGTCGTAGTGGCCGAAGGCGAGAGCGGTGCCGAGCATCACCGCCAGCCCGGTCGTGATACTCGCGAGCCAAACGGCCTGACGCTCCGACGGGTCGATCGCCCGGACCACGAGGGCCACGATCACCACCGGGACCAACGCACCCACCATGTAGGCGGCCATCCCGAGCAGTTCGCCGGCGAGGCCGTCGTTCGCCGCTCCGGTGAGGATCACGCCGAGTTCCTCCCCGACGCAGGGCCGCCACCAGAGCGTGCCGAGAAAGGCCAGCCCTCCGGCGACACCGGTTTGGACCCTGCGGTCAGCTCCCCATGTGAGCCAGCGGACGTACGGCGCCACGATCAGAACGACGACCGCCCCGGCTGCGATGAGCCCGCTGACGCGGAGCTGGGTGTCGGTCAGGGCGACCACGTTGGCCATGAACAGCCAGCCGCCAACCACTGCCCCGACCAGGGCGCCGACGAGTGGCATCCATCGGCCGCGCGTCGCCAGCACGGCGAACAGCGGGGGAGCGACCAGTAGCAGCGTGCAGGGCTGTGTGGTCGCCCTGATCGCCTCAGTGAACGCCGGGAGCATCTCGACTCGGAACGACGGCGCTCACGTCTCGGCCAGCAGAGCTCGGACTGCCGCGTCGATCTCGTCGTAGCGGCCCTCGCCGCGCTTGTCGTAGCGGATGTGGCCGTCCCGGTCGAGCAGGTAGATCCGGGGCCAGTAGCCGGTGGGCCCGTCCTGCCAGGAGTGGAACGTCTGCTTGTTCGTGTCGAGAACGATCGGCCAGGTCACGCCCAGCTCGGCAGCGGCTTGCTCGATGTTGCCCACGTCGGCTTCGAAGTCGAACTCCGGTGCGTGCACCCCGACGATCTCGAAGCCCTCGTCGGCGTAGTTCTCGTGGAGGGCCTGCATGTGGGGGAGGGTGTTCTTGCAGTTGCGACACCCGAATGTCCAGAACTGGACGGCCACGACATTGCCGCGCAACTCCTCGAGCGAGGTCACCTCGCTCTGCAGCCACCCGTCGATCCCGACCAGCGGAAGATGCTCGCCCCGGTCGGGCAGGTCGGGCAGGTCGGGCAGGTCGGGTGCCCCGGGCTCCCCGGTGACATCGGGGTCCGTCGGAGGCAGGTCGACCTCGACCGTCTCGCCCGCCACGATGGGGTCCTCACTGCCGTTGCCGGTGAGCGTGATCGCCAGCATGACCCCTCCGAGCACGACGGCGGCCGCCGCGGCGCGGGTGCGGGGCGAGCCGATCATGAGCCTTTCGTCCGCAGGTGAAGCGAAGTGAAGCGGGTGTCCGACACCATCGGGGCTACAGGCCTGCGTACCAGTCGTAGCTGCGTTCGGCCCAGTAGTCGGCGGGGCGCTCGTGGGAGTAGCGGATCACACCGATCCTCTTGAGGCACTTGATGCCGTACTTGTTCGGGGTCGCCAGCCGGAGCGGGGCGCCGTGCTCGGGAGCGAGTGGGTCGGTCCCCTCACGGAGGGCGAGCATGGTCTGGGGGTGGACGATCGACTCGAAGTCCCACCCCACGTAGTAGTCGCCGTCGGGCGTCTCCAGTCCCACGTAGTCGACGTCGCCGACCTGGCCGGCGTAGCGCTCGTGGAAGTCGCGGAACCTGACGCCACCCCAGTGCACGATGCTGGACCAGCCCTCGATGCACTTGTGTTCGATCACCATGTCGTCCTGCGGCATCGCCTCGAAGTCGGCGAGCACGAGTTCGTCGAGCACCTCGCCGTCGGGTCCTTCGACACGGACCGACCAGTCGTCGACGTCGATCTCGTCGCGGATCCCGATCCGGCCGGTCACCGGGATCGGGGTCGCCTTCGACACCGGGTACTCCGGCGCCATGCGGTTCCGGGAAAGGTTGCTCCAGAGGTTCTCGTTGAACTCGAGAGTGTTGCGGAGCACCTGCGGGATCCCGTCGTCGGTGCTCTGCGTCTGCACCCAACGCCAGCCGAGCAGGCCACCAGCGACCCCTGCCGCGCCCACCAGGAAGGAACGGCGCGACTTCTTCCGGTACTCGCCGAGCGGGA
>CBFCWZ010000198.1:0-7142 GCA_965601935.1 uncultured Ilumatobacteraceae bacterium | reverse complement strand
CCGGTCGTCGGGGTTACCAGCCGGGGGCGAGGCGGGAGGCGAGGCGGGCCATGGCGTACGACTTCTCGGCCGCGCCGGGGTGATCGGCGCGCAGCTCGTTGGTGGCGATGCGGAGGATCCCCCCCATCACCCTCGGGCTCCGGGTGCCCCATCTCAACGTGGCTCCGAGAATCGTCGGGCTCCCCATGAACCGGGCGCTCAGTCGGCCCACCGCATGGTGGGCGCCGAGTTCCGCCTCGAGTGCCGTGGGGTACTGCTGGAGTGTCGTGGAGTTGCCGGTCGTGAGTGCCTCGCCGAGCACGTCGGCGGCGATGCGTCCGCTCACGAGGGCGGGTTCGATGCCCTCCCCGTTGAACGGGTTGGCGAGTCCACCGGCGTCGCCCGTGACGAGGAACGTGGGGCCCATCTTCGGGCCGACCGACCCGCCGAGCGGGACACGGAAGCGAGCCGGGTTCTTGAGCGACTTCGCCGGGTCGAGTTGCCAGTCGTCGGCCACCTTGTCGGCGAACTCACGGAGGAGACCGATCGCGTTCAGGCCCAACGCGTCGCGGTAGCTGGAGAGCATGCCGAGCCCGACGTTGACGGTGCCGTCACCGAGTGGGTGGACCCAGCCGAACCCGGAGATGGGATGGCCGTTCGGGTCCGGCGGACCCAGCCGGGCCTCGGTCCACTCCTCACCTGAACGCGGGCTCTCGAAGTAGGTGCGGGTGGCGATGACGTAGGGCCAGTGGCGCTGCCGTGTCGTGCCGAGTCCGCGGCCGAAGCGGCTGTTCGCCCCGTCGGCGACCACGAGGAACCGTGCCCGCACGTCCTGTGTGGAGCCGTCGGGCAGCGTCATCGTGGCCCCGCGGACGAACCCTCGCTCGGAGATCGGCGCGGTGGCCTCGTATCCCATGAGCACCGTGGCACCGGCGGCGTGGGCGCGGCGCCGCAGCGCCTCGTCGAGCACGTTGCGGCGCAGCGTCATCCCCGAGGATCGTGTGGCCGCACCGTCGGCTGCCGGCCAGGGAGCCTCGACGGCGTTGCCGCCGTACTCGAAGCGAATGCCCCGGATCGGGTGGCCCCCGAGGCCGGCCGCGTCGACGCCGAGGTCGTCGAGCTCACGCAGGGCGCGAGGTGTGAGGGCATCGCCGCACGCCTTCAGGCGTGGCTCGGCGCGTTTCTCGACGAGTGTGACGCGATGTCCCGCAGCCGCGAGGCGTGTTGCCGTGGCCGACCCGGACGGTCCACCCCCGACGACGAGGACGTCGGTCGCGGTCACGGACGTTCAGCCGATGGGTGACGTCACCCGGCGGGGGAACCCTCGACGGGGTCGCCGATCGGCATGACCTCGATCGGCTCGCCGGCGTCGTCGGCGACGGTCGGCACGTCGTTGGAGAACAGCGAGAACGTGCCGGTGTCGACGGCGTTCCACACCGGTGCTTCTTCACTGCACCAGTGCTCGAACTCGTCTTCGTACTCCTCGCTCGTGGGGTCGGCGCCGGAAAGGGCGTAGCGCTCGTGGCAGATGACGGACACGATCTCGTGCTCGGTCAACTGGGCGCCGAAGGCGGGCATCGCGCCGAGACCGCCGGTCATGTGGGCACCGCCCTCCCGGTCGGGGTTCCCGTAGACGTCGACACCGGCGAGGTTGTAGCCCTCGGTGCCCCACAGCACGTAACGGATCTGGTCTTCGATGTGCGGGAAGGTCTCGAGTACCTCGCCGTTGGTGAACGCGTAACCGACGCCACCTCCCCCGTCGGCGCCGTGGCAGCTGGCGCAGTTGGCGTAGACCTCGGCCCCCTCGGCGAGTGGCCCCTCGGCCTCCTCGGGGCTCTCGGTGAGCGCACGGACGTACATGAAGCCCCAGACAGGCATCAGGCTCAAGGTGGCCATGGCCCAGATCGGGATCTTGCGCCTCTGCTTCGCCGCCGCCACGTAGTGAGGGTCGGGCGCGGGGGGCTCGGGTGCGGCCGGCTCGGGAGCGGCACCGCGCGGGGTCGGGCCAGAGGGCGGCGGGGCCGCCGCAGCTGGCGTGGCAGCGGCAGTCGGAGCGGGGGTGGGCGCCGCGTCGCTCGCGGACGCACCCTCGTCGTCACCCTTGCCGATCGCGGCGCGCCGCTCGCGCGACCGCTTCAGGAGGTGTTCGGGGATCTCGGTCACTGCGGAGAGGATAGGTGCTCGGGTCACGTTCTCCGGAAATCAAGACATCGACGTGTGATTCGAATCCCGGTGCACTTATGCACAACCGCGGAACTCTCTGCAGACTTGCCGCTCAAACTTCGTGAATCGAAAACCGACGGCTACAGTTCGCGAGCGGCTGCATCGCGGCCCTCACCTCCGCTTGCACCGACGGACCGTCCGACCACCACCCAGCACACCCCGAGAGGATCTCCCGCACCCATGATCGGAATCGATGTACTCGAATGGCCCGGTTTCAACCAGGCCTTCATCGTTTCGTTCGTGGCGGCGGTGCTGCTGTCGTTGGCGATCATCCCCTACGGCAGGCGCCGCCCGGTCGACGCCCCGTTCTCGTGGGGTGAGGCGATGATCGGTGCCACCTACATTTTCGGTGTGCTGTTCCTCGCCTTCGGCATCGTCCCCCACCAGTGGATCGACCACGCCGACAAAGACCTCGGTTGGTCGCGCGACAAGCTCCTCGTCGGATGGGGAGGCTTCCTCGAGTCGCAGGAAGCCGGTGGTTGGTTCCCGTTCACGCTGCAGTACGAGGCCGTGCGCGACACTGTCGTCGTCATCCTCCACGTCATCTTCTTCGGCCTCTACATGTGGCTCGCCGTGTGGTGGCAGAAGCGCGGCGAGGCGAAGCCGAAGGAACTCCCGACCTCGACATACGGCCGACCGCTCGTGAGGAAGGCGTAGAGAATGCTGAGTCGTCCACCGATGCGAGCGAGCGATTCGCCAGTGAGCGAGCGCCCGACAGCGGCCTGCGTGGCCGGGGAACGCTGAAATGGCCCGTACCGACGCGAACCCGCCCCTCATGCCCTACACCGACGACTACACGTTGGTGGAGGTCGACGCGGACTATCTGACCAAGGCGGTCAAGCCCAAGCAGTTCATCCACATCGACCAGACCGAATGCATCTCGTGTGAGGGTTGTGTCGACATCTGCCCGTGGAAGTGCATCCACATGGTCACGACCGACGCGGTCGACTCCGCCGAGGGCACCGAGCAGCCGGGCACCGATCCCTCCGACGCCTTCATGTTCATCATCGACGACGACATCTGCACCCGGTGTGCGCTGTGTGTCGACCGGTGTCCCACGGGCGTCATCATCCTGGGCAAGGCCGGAGCCGCCACGGCGGTCGGCGACGCCCACCAGCGCACCAACAACCACGGCTACGGCTACGGCATGAGGCTCTGAGCGAGCCGTCAGCGAATCTGACTATGACTATCAAGACACCAGTACCGATGCGAGCGAGTGAGTCGCCAGCGAGCGAGCGGTCGAACACGGCCGGCGTGGACGGGGAACGCTGCTGATGGCGAAGACGATCGACGACAAGCCCCGTCCCACGATGAAGGACCGTGTCAACGACACGGTCGACGCGGTGCAGGGGAGCCAGGCCTGGAGCTCGATCTTCCGGCCCGGTTCGATCTTCCGCAAGGGCTACACCGACAGCCCGCGCAACCGCAGCTACGTCATCATGAACTCGGTGCTGTACCACCTGCACCCGGTCAAGGTGAAGCGCCACGCGGTGAAGGTGAGCTACACGCTCTGCCTCGGCGGGCTGAGCTTCTTCCTCTTCATCCTGCTGACGGTCACCGGCATCTTCCTGATGTTCTTCTACCGGCCCGAGGCGACCGCGGCATGGAACGACATCAACAACCTCCAGACCTCCGTCACGTTCGGGTTGTTGGTGCGCAACATGCACAGATGGGGCGCCCACCTGATGGTGCTCGCCGTGTTCCTGCACATGGCGCGCGTCTTCTACCACGGCGCGTACAAGCCGCCCCGTGAGTTCAACTGGGTGATCGGCGTGATCCTGCTCACGCTCACCTTGCTGCTCTCGTTCACGGGGTACCTGTTGCCGTGGGACCAGTTGGCCCTCTGGGCCGTCACCGTGGGGACCAACATGATGGGGTACACCCCCGTCTTCGGCCAGGAGGTCAGATTCGTCTTGTTGGGCGGGGCCGAGATCGGCTCGGAGACCCTCCTACGGTGGTACGTGCTCCATGTCCTGTTCTTCCCGTTCGTCATCGTCATTTTAATGGCCATCCACTTCTGGCGCGTCCGCAAGGACGGCGGAATTTCCGGTCCGTTGTGATCCGGCAGGTATGACTGAGGGCAGCTGATCCATGACCGAGATCCCCGAACATCTGCTGAAGCGGGCCCAGGAGGCCAAGGCCAAGAAGGCCGCCGACGAGCCTGCCGCCGACTCCGGCGGCGGCGCGGCCGACGCCCCCTCCGACTCGCGCATTCCCGAGCACCTGCTCCAGCGGAGCAAGGCGGCCAAGGCCTCGAAGTCCGGTGGTGCCGACGAACCGGCGGCCGGTGGAGCCGTGGCTGTTGCCGAGACCCCCGGCGCCGTTGTCGCCGCCGCACCAGCCGGTGGTGGGGTGCCGGTCGGCGCCGGACCCGGCGGCCACACACAGCGCCTGCTGACCGTCGTCAAGTCGGGCACGATCCAAGAGGTCCGGGCCACCCCCGTCGACAAGGTGCACACCTGGCCCCACCTGTTGGCCATCGAGTTCGTGGCGGCCCTCGTGTGCACGGCGTTCACGTTCGTGTTCTCCGTGTTCGTCAACGCCCCGCTGCTCGAGCTGGCCAACACCAACGAGACTCCCAACCCGTCGAAGGCCCCGTGGTACTTCCTCGGGCTGCAGGAACTCCTGACCATGTTCCACCCGATGGTCGCGGGTGTGACGATTCCCGGTGTGGGGCTCATCGCGATGATCCTCACGCCCTTCCTCGACCGCAATCCTTCCAACAAGCCCGAAGACCGGAAGTTCGCCACCTCGATCTGGACGGTCCACCTGATGTTCTGGGCCGTTCTCGTGCTGATCGGCTCCTTCTTCCGGGGACCCGGCTTCAACTTCGTCCTGCCATGGGTCGACGGCTTGTTCTTCGAGTTGTGAGCCTGGAGGCATCGACATGAGCACTGCAGCAGTCATCGCCATCGTGATCGGCGTCGTCGTCGTTCTCGGCGCGCTCAGCTTCTTCACCTTGGCCCGGCGTACCGACGTCCGCGGCGCCGGCGCGCTCTCGGGCGAGACGCTCCAGCGGGACCGGAGCGCCCGTGGCCGCAGCCACGAAGAAGCTGCTGCTGCCGAGCGCACGGCAGCGGTCGCCGAGGCCGAGGGCACCGCTGCCCGCGGCACCGATCTCGTCAAGGTCGAGGAAGCTCCCGCCGAGATCGTTCCATTCGAACCGCCCGATCCCGATGCCGTCGGCGTGTCCCGGCGGCAGTTCTTCAACCGCGCCACGGTCACCCTGATGTCGGTCGGCATCGGCGCCTTCGCCGCTGCCGCGTTCGTCGCCTTCCTGTGGCCCACGGGAACGGGCGGCTTCGGCGGTGCCGTGTCGGCCGGCAAGATCGACTCGGTCAAGGACGGCATCAAGTCGGGCAACGGCTTCTTCTACGTGCCCGAGGCCCGTTCGTGGATCACCGAGTACCCGGTCGAGGCGTTGCCCATCGCCGAGACGGTGTACCCCGAGAACGTCCTGGTGGCGATGCGCGAGGGCATCTCGGTGCTCAGCCAGAAGTGCCCCCACCTGGGCTGTCGCGTCCCTGAGTGCACCACGAGCCAGTGGTTCGAGTGCCAGTGTCACGGTTCGCAGTACAACCGCGCGGGTGAGAAGAAGGCCGGCCCCGCGCCCCGCGGCATGGATCGTCACCCGGCGACCGTCTCTTCGAGCGGTGAGGTCGTCATCGACACCGGCACGGTCGTGCCAGGGCCCGCCATCGGAACGAACACCACTGGTCAGGAAGCCGAAGGGCCCCACTGCACCAGTGACGGGAGCCACTGATGCTCGCGCTCACCACGACGACCATCGCGGTGCTCGGCCTCACGGTCATCATCCTCGGCTGGGTCGTCTACGGGATCTTCAACATCGTCGCAGGGCGCAAGGAGGTCGGCTCCGAGATCGAACTGGCCCCCAACCGTTCGACGCCGATCGACGACGAGACCCTCGAGGGCCCGCGCCTCGAGCGGGTGCAGTTCTACGGGGTGCTACTGCTCCTCGTGATCGTCATCGGCCTACCGCTCTACTGGGTCACCGAGCCCGCCCGCCACGCCGGTGCCCAGGAGGGCTGGGACAAGCGCTTCGCCGGGTGGGGTGCCGAGTTGTTCGCCCCCACCGAAGAGGGCGGCTTCAACTGCGCCGGTTGCCACGGCGGGATGCAAGCGGTGGGCGGCGAGGCCCCGTTCACGGTCACCGACCCCCAGACCGGCGAGATCTCCTCGGTCAACTGGAAGGCCCCCGCGCTGAACACGGTCTTCTACCGCTTCGACGAGGACGAGGTCGAGTTCATCTTGAACTACGGCCGTCCCTTCTCCCCGATGTCCCCATGGGGAACGGTCGGCGGCGGGCCCATGACCTCGCAACAGATCGAGACGCTCATCGAGTACATGAAGAGCATCCAGATCCCGCGTGAAGGCTGCCTCGACGACGAACTGGACGGCGAGGAGTACTTCGGAGTCCAGCTGTGCGAGTCGGGCGTTCTCCCGGCCGACAACCAGGCCGACATCCAGGCTGCCGCCGAGGCGCTGATCGCCGACGGCGAGGCCGAGAGCCTGGGCGAGGCCATCTACAACCTCGAACTGGGCAGCGGCGCCTACAGCTGCGCCCGCTGCCACACGCTCGGCTGGAGCTACGACGACCCGGGCGTTCCCGGTCAGGGCGCCTACGGCTGGAACCTCACCGGTGGGTCGGTGAACAGCCACTTCGCGAGCGAGCAGGACATGATCAGTTTCATCGAGAACGGCTCCGACTTCGGTGCCTTGTACGGCCGCAACGGCCAAGGCAGTGGCCGGATGCCGGGCTTCGGTTCGATGCTCACCGACGAGCAGATCGAGGCCGTCGTCGAATACGTGCGGAGCTTGTGATGTCGGGTGGCGTGATCAGTCCGGAGCGGGTCGTCCGCGGAACCGAATACGTGCGGAGCTTGTGATGTCGGGTGGCGTGATCAGTCCGGAGCGGGTCG
>CBFCWZ010000197.1:0-7194 GCA_965601935.1 uncultured Ilumatobacteraceae bacterium | reverse complement strand
CCTTCTTGGCTGGCGCCTTCTTGGCTGGCGCCTTCTTGGCTGGCGCCTTCTTGGCCGGTGCCTTCTTGGCTGGCGCCTTCTTGGCTGGCGCCTTCTTCGTGGCTGCCATCAGATCACTTCCCGTTCAGGGTGGCCTTGAGCTTCGAGGAAGCGGTGAACTTCATCGCCGTCGACGCGGCGATCTCGACGGGCTCGCCGGTCTGCGGGTTGCGGCCGGTGCGAGCACTGCGCTCGGTGGTGGCGAAGGAGCCGAACCCCGGCACGGACACCTTGTCCCCTGACTGGGCGGCGCTGACGACATAGTCGAAGAACGCCGTGATGGTTCGCTCGGCGTCGGCCTTCGACACACCAGCGCCCTCGGCGACTGCGTCGATCATTTCTGCCTTGGTTGCCATGAGTCCTCTTTCAACTTGCAATTGGTGTTGGCCCCCGACCCCGTTCGGGTCGAGGCGGCCCGCTTCCGGAACACGATCCGTGCGGATTGGGCACCATCTGACCGACCACCGCGCCGCGCGTTCAAGGACTCATCTAGTTGCATTTGCAATTGCTCCTGGCGCTGCCCCTTGCAGGTAAAGGGCGAGAACGCGCGGCTCAATCGCACAACTGCGCGATGCCGCCGCGGAGACGGGCGGCGACGAGCGCCGCTTCGTCCCCCTCGTATCGGGTGCGCGGCCAGAAGAAGCCGCGCAGCCCGTCGCCCTTCCTGCGCGGCACCACGTGGACGTGCAGGTGGGCGACGCTCTGACTGACGATGTTGTTGTTCGCCACGAAGGAGCCCTCCGCCTCCAACAGGCGCGGGAGCTCGACACTGAGGTGCTGGACGCGCTCCCAGAATGGGCCGACGTCGCCACGCGGGAGGTCGCCGAGCGTCACGACGTGCTGGCGAGGGATCACCAAAATGTGCCCGTGGAAGAGAGGACGGTGGTCGAGGAATGCCACCGCATGCTCGTCGGCGTACACCACGTCGGGTCGGCCGGTGTCGGCTGCGATCTCACAGAACACACAGGAATCGGCCACTGCTCCATGATCGCACCCGCCGGGAACCGCGTCACACAGAATTCATCCGAGCATCCCCACCCTTCTCCTCGCCGTGGACTACACATTCCTGTCGTTGGGTATGAACCTCGATTCTCACCGAAACGCCGATTCGTTCCGCAAGGAGTGACGTGACGGATCTTCTTCCCTCTCCAGCCGACTCGCGCGATCCCTTGGATGCCCGACCCGGAGACGAGCACGAGGGAGGTGAGCATCCGAGCTCCTCGACTCACACGCGGTTGGTTCTCGACACCTCCGTCCTGATCGCCGACCCGACGTGTGTCCTCGAGTTCCACGACTCCGACGTGGTCGTGCCGCTCACCGTGGTCGAGGAGCTGGACGGGTTGAAGAGCCGCAGCGACGACGTCGGCAGGGCTGCCCGGACAGCGCTGCGAACGCTCGAGGAACTCAGAGTTCGCCATGGCGGATCCCTTGCCGATCCGGTCCCTACCGGGACCGGATCGAGCACTCTCCAGATCGAGATCAACAACGTCCGCAAGCACCTGCTGATCGAGCACGGACTCGACCCCGCCATCCCTGACAATCGGATCATCGGGGCGGCGATCGGCCAGCGCGACCACGGGCCGACCACCATGGTCAGCAACGATGCGGCCCTGCGGATCAAGGCGGCCCACCTGGGTGTGGGCGCAGCCGAGCACCGTCCCACCAAGTCCGACATCCCCCGTCGCGCGATCGGGTGGTCCACCATCGACGCCCCGCACGAGTCGATCGACTGCCTGTACGCCGCCGGTGCCATCGCCACCGACGCCGTCGTCGCAGCCGACGATCCACATCCGACCGAGAACGAGTTCGCTGTGCTCCGGTGCGGCAGCCAGTCGGCACTCGTCCAGACCGTGGGCGACGAGTTCGTGCTCCTCGGGCACCAGCCGCCCGAGCCCTGGGGGCTACGGCCCCGCAACAAGGAGCAGCGCTTCGCCCTCGAGCTGCTCCTCGATCCCGACATCTCCGTGATCGCCCTCGACGGCCGGGCCGGAACGGGCAAGACCCTGCTCGCCATCGCGGCCGGCCTCGAGTTGGTGGTCGAACAGTCCCGCTACGAGCGGCTGGCGGTCTACCGGCCCCTCGTTCCCGTCGGCCGCGCCGACGTCGGCTTTCTCCCGGGTGGCCTCGATGAGAAGCTCGACCCGTGGATGGCCGCCATCCACGATGCGATCGTCGCCCTCACCGACCTCGGCAGCAGCAGCGACGCCCGCAATCTCATCGACGAGCTGACGGTTCGCGGCCAGCTGTCGCTCGAGTCCGTCACCTTCCTCCGCGGCCGCTCGCTGCACCGCCAGTTCGTGGTCATCGACGAAGCCCAGAACCTCGAACCCACCACCCTGCGCACGATCCTCACGCGGGTCGGCGAGGGGACGAAGGTCATCTTCACCGGCGACACGAGCCAGATCGACGCCCCGTACCTCGGTGAGTCGAACAATGCGCTCTCGGTGCTCGCCGGTGCCTTCACCGGGCAGCGTTGCTTCGGCCACATCACCCTCACGGCCTGCGAACGCAGCGACGTCGCCAGCCTCGCTGCCGAGCTGCTCTGAGCGCGACCGCCTCCCACCCCCCGGCCTCGGCCCCGAACGCGACCGCGTCACATCCTGTCTCTAGGGTAGGCGGTGTGGGACTGCCCCGCTTTGCCGTCGTCGACCTCGAGACCTCAGGTCTCTCTTCGCGCCGTCACCGGATTCTGCAGATCGGGATGGTCACGGTCGAAGCCGACGGCACGGTGGTCGACGAGTGGATGTCGATGGTCAGCTTGCGCTGGCCGCTGTCCAGGGTCGGCCCCACCCATGTGCACGGCATCACCCGGCCGATGCTGAAAGACGCACCGCAGCTCGAGGCGGTACTCGACGAGTTCGGGGAGCGGATGAAGGGGTCGGTGTTCACCGCCCACAATGCGAGGTTCGACGGCGACTTCCTTGTGCGTGCCACCCGGAAGCGTCCTCCCACCAACCCTGCCAGAGCCGCCCTCGACGACCGACTCTGCACCCTCCGCATGTCGCGGCGCCTCGACCCCGCCCGCGAACGCTCACATTCCCTCGTCGACCTCAGCGCACGGTACGGCGTCCGCCTCGACCGCCCCCACGACGCACTCAACGACGCCCGGGCCACCGCCGAGTTGCTGCCCCACCTGTTGGCCGAACACGAGGTCACCGACGTCGCCGACCTACGGCGGTTCTACGACCGTCCCCGCTCGGGCGGTGCCTACGTGGCTGCCGGATCTTCGTCGTAGCGCGCCAGCATCGCCGCAGCGAGTTCCCGCGCCGGTGCACCGTCGGGCTCGACCAGCTCTGCGTTCGGGCCGAGCCGCACGAGCAGCCGGGCCAGCCAGCGCTCACTCGCCACCGGGAGCGTCACCTCCGACCAGCCCGGTCGGCGCGCCAGCTCTTCGACGGTGTCCACGGGGTAGCGCTCCGCGACCCACGCACCGTCGGGAGACAGCCGCAGACGGGCCCGCGGAAGATCTTCGTCGGCGAAAAAGCTGGGTGGGGCCGACACGTTCGGCTCGACGGCGTGGACAGTGCCGGTCGGCTCGAGCGCTTCGATGCGATCGATACGGAATGTCCGGCGCTCGCCCGACCGGTCGTCGTCGGCCAGCACGTACCAGTGCTCACCGTCGGTGAAGACATGTCGTGGGACGAGCGTCCGAGGGGCGAGTTCATCACGCGCCGGGGAGAAGTACTGCACCGTCAGTTCGGCACCGGCCACGACAGCGTCGGTGAGGGCATCGGTGTGAGGCGGGCGGTCGAGGTCGACGATCAGCCCGGACGTGTCGTCCGCCAGCCCTGGCGCCCCGAGGGCCGCGGCCAGTTTCTCGAGGCCGCGCGCCAGCGGGCCCTGCGGGTCGGCGCCGGGCAGCTCCATCGCAGCGCGCGCCGAAGCGAGGAGCGAGAAGCCCTCCGGCGCAGTGAGCCGCAACGGTCGGGTGAACAGCCGGGGGACGCCGACGAACACGATCCCGTCGTCGATGAACACGTCGATCATCTCGTCGACATACGGTGGCAGACCGCACATCGCCACGAGTTCCAACTCCCTCGTGACCTGGGCCTCGGTGAGGTCGAAACGCGCGGCGATCTCGGCCAGGGGGACCTCTCCCTCCTCCATCAGCCACGGCAGCATCACGAGCAGGCGCCGAAGTCGGTCCTCGGCGCCGCGCGGCCGGTTCATCCCGCCACCTCCCTCAGCCAGGCTCGGACGTGGGCGCGGATGTCGGCCGGTTCGAGCACGACGGCGTGATCGAGCCAACCGAGCAGCCACCCTCGGAAGGCGTCGACGTTGCCTGCCGGCACGCGCACCACCACCGACCCGTCGTCGAGACGTTGCTCGACCGCCTCCGGGCCGACCTCCCGTTCGACCGCGGCCGCGCGCACGGCGTCGACCTTGACGAGGGCATCGACGCGCGCGTCCTGCCCGATCAGCTTCGGGTCGGCCGGGAAGGCAACTCTGGGATCGAAGTCGGCCGGGCGCTCGAACCCGTCCGCCTCGAGGACCTCGATGTCGCCGTCGATGCGCTCCACGCGGAAGGTGCGCATGGCGTCGCGGGCACGATCATGGCCGATCAGGTACCAATTCCCGTGGCGGAGCAGGATCCCCCACGGCTCGACGGTCCGTTCGAGGCCGTGGTAGGTGAATCGTAGTGGCGCACGGCCGGCGACGGCGGCGCGCACGGTCGGGAGCTCCGGCCGCTCCGGCAGCTGGGCCGACACGGCCAGCGAATGGTCGAGCCGTTCTCCGCCGAGTTTCCAGATCGCCTCCTGGCCGGTTCCCGTCCCCGTGTGGACTGCGGCCACCGCCACCTGCAGGGCCCTCATCTCGTCGGGCTCGAGGGCGAGTTCGGCCAACTCGTAGCTGTCGCGATCGATCCAGTACCGGGTCTGTCCTGCGTACTGGCCACCGTCGACGATCTCGGTCTCGATCGGCACACCGATCTCGCGAAGCGCCGCCTTGTCGCGTTCGAACGCTGCCCGGCGGGCCTGGTGGCTGTCGGGATACTGCCCCTCGAGTTCACCGGCGACTTGGACGAGCGAGACGGGCTCGGTCGTCTCCAACAGCAATGCGAGGAGGTTGGTGAGGCGTTCGACCCGGTCGACCATCGACTGCGTGGTCAGTCCTCGATCGCGGAGCGGACGGCCTCGACGACCTGGTCGGCGCTCGCACCCGGCCTGAGCACCTTGGCGACACCCGCCGCCTCGAGAGCTTCGACGTCCTGGTCGGGAACGATCCCGCCGACCACCACCGGGATGTCGGCACCCCGTCCTCGGACCTTGTCGACGACAGCGGGTGCGAGCGTCATGTGGGCACCCGAGAGGAGCGACAACCCGATGGCGTCGACGTCCTCGTCGACGGCGGCCGCAGCCACCGTGTCGGGTGTCTGGAAGAGGCCGGTGTAGATCACCTCGTACCCCGCATCACGCAGTATCCGGGCCACCACCTTCACGCCGCGGTCGTGGCCATCGAGGCCGACCTTCGCCACCAGTACACGTTCCCCCGCCATCAGCTACCTCCGTGGTTGCTCTCGTCGCCGCCCGGCACGAGGCCGGACAATTCGGTCCCGCCCATCAGCGGCCTCCGTAGTCATAGAACCCGCGACCGGTCTTGCGTCCCAACAGGCCCGCTTCCACCATCCGCGACAGCATCGGTGGTGGAGCGTAGAGCGGCTCCTTGAATTCCTCATAGAGCGATTCGGCGACGGCCTGGGTGGTGTCGAGCCCGATGAGGTCGGTGAGCGCCAATGGCCCCATCGGATGGTTGCAGCCCTCGATCATGCCGTTGTCGATGTCGTCGGCGGTGGCGAAGCCCGACTCCATCATCCGGATCGCCGAGAGGAGATACGGGATGAGCAGGGCATTCACCACGAACCCGGCGCGGTCCTGGCTGCGGATGACGAGCTTGCCGAGCTCGTCGGTGGCGAACGAGTTGGCGACTTCGGTGGTCTCGTCGGACGTCATCAGGCTCGTGACGAGTTCCACCAGGTTCAGCACCGGAACCGGGTTGAAGAAGTGGATTCCGACCACCTGTTCCGGCCGCTTCGTCGCCATGCCGAGCTTCATGATCGGAATCGACGACGTGTTGCTGGCAAGGACGGCCCGGTCGTCGGCGACGACGGAGTCGAGGGCGCGGAAGACCTCGGTCTTGAGTGGCTCGTCCTCGATCACGGCCTCGATGACCAGCTGCCGGTCGGCCATCTCGGCGAGATCGGTGGTGAACGAGAGGCGGGAGATCGTGGCGTCGCGGTCCTCCTCGGTCATCTTCCCTCGGCTCACCGCCTTGTCGAACGAGGACAACAGCCGATTCCGCCCCCGTTCGGCCGTGGCCGCGTCGACCTCACGGACGATGGTGTCGACGCCGGCGCGGGCGCACACCTCCGCGATTCCGGCTCCCATCTGACCGCAGCCGACGACCCCGACTCGTTCGATGACTCCCATCGGGGCAGTCTCCCACTTCCGAGATGGGCAGGCGGAACCCCAGTAGGCCGAGGGCTCAGCGGTGGGCTCGGTACCAGTCGACGAGCGCGTTGGTCGCGCTGTCGTGGTCGGCCGGACGCGGTTCACCGGTCAGTTCGGGGGTGATCCGGTTGGCCAGTTCCTTGCCGAGTTCGACACCCCACTGGTCGTAGCTGTCGATCCCCCAGATGGTGCCCTGGACGTGGACCACGTGTTCGTACAGAGCGATCAGCTGGCCGAGCACCGACGGCGTCAACGACTCGGCGAGGATCACGGTGCTGGGGCGATTGCCCTCGAAGTTCCGGTGTGGTTCGGCCTCGTTGCGCCGGCCGAACGCCAGCGCCTCCGATTGGGCGATGAGGTTGGCGATCAGGAGGTCGTGGTGCTCCTGGAAGTCGTCGTGGTTGCGGGCGAAGCCGATGAAGTCGACGGGCACCACCCGGGTCCCCTGATGGAGCAGTTGGTAGAAGGCGTGCTGGCCGTTCGTGCCGGGCTCTCCCCACAGGATGGGGCCCGTGTCGCCCTCGACTGGTGTGCCGTCGAGACGTACCGACTTGCCGTTCGACTCCATGTCGAGCTGCTGGAGATAGGCCGGGAACCGGGCCAGGTCGTGGGCGTACGGGAGTACGGCCTTGCTCTCGTAGCCGAGGGCGTTGGAGTGCCACACCCCGATCAGTGCGAGCAGAACGGGCGCGTTCTCGGCGAGCGG